>NZ_QKRU01000014.1:0-115490 GCF_003234055.1 Pseudomonas sp. 57B-090624 | reverse complement strand
GAGGGGGGTGATGTGCAGGGGCATGACGGGCCTCGATCAGTGGTTCTGCCCGTGCCAGGGCACGAGCTTGCGTTGCAGGGTGCGCAGGCCGAGTTCCAGGGCGAAGGCGACCAGGGCGATGACCAGGATGCCGAGCACCACGACGTCGGTGACCAGGAACTGCGCGGCCGACTGGACCATGAAGCCGAGGCCCTGGGTGGCGGCCACCAGTTCGGCGGCGACCAGGGTCGACCAGCCGACGCCGAGGCCGATGCGCACGCCGGTGAGGATGTCCGGCAGGGCGCTGGGCAGGACCACATGGCGGATCAGTTGCGCCGGGGTGGCACCGAGGGATTGCGCCGCGCGCAGGCGCGCCGGGTTGACGTTGCGCACGCCGGTGGCGGTGGCGATGGCGATGGGGGCGAAGATGGCGAGGAAGATCAGCAGCACCTTGGACAGCTCGCCGATGCCGCACCAGATGACGATCAGTGGCAGGTAGGCCAGCGGCGGGATCGGCCGGTAGAACTCGATCAGCGGGTCGAAGATGCCGTGGGCGATGCGGTTGCGGCCGATGGCGATGCCCAGCGGGATGGCGGTGAGCACGGCGGCCAGCAGGGCGGTGCCGATGCGCGCGAGGCTCGCCAGCAGGTGCGCCCAGAGGCTGGAATCCATGTAGCCCTGGGTGGCCAGCTGCCAGCCCTTGCGCAGCACCGCCTGGGGGCTGGGCAAGAACAGCGGCTCGATCAGGCCGGCGGTGGTCACCGCCCACCAGGCCAGCAGCAGGCCGACGAGGGTCAGGCTGCTGATGGCGAAGGTGGAGAGGCGCCAGGGGCGGGGTACAGGGGCCGCTGCCTTGTTTTCCGGCAGGGGCAGGTCGAGGCTGCTCATGCGCTTCTCCTTTGCCGTTCGGCGAAGACCTGGGCGAGGACGTGCTCGCGGGTTTCGATGAAGGCCCGGTCGGACTTGATCGCCCGTGCACTCTCGCCGGCGGCGTAGCGGCGGCCGAAGTCGAGGGTCAGGCGCTCGCTGATGCGGCCGGGGTTGGGTGACAGGAGGATCAGGTCGGTGGCGAGGAACACCGCTTCCTCGATGTCGTGGGTGATCAGGAACACCGGCTTGGCGGCGCGCTGCCAGACCTGCAGCAGCAACTCCTGCATCTGTTCGCGGGTGAAGGCATCCAGTGCGCCGAAGGGCTCGTCCATTAGCAGCACGCGCGGGTCGGCGGCCAGGGCCCGGGCGATGCCGACGCGCTGGCGCTGGCCCCCGGAGAGTTCCCAGATCTGCCGCTTCTCGAAGCCGGCGAGGTCGACCAGGGCGAGCATCTCGCGGGCCTTGGCTTCGCGCCGGGCACGGGGCACGCCGGCCAGTTCGAGGCCGAAGGCGACGTTGCCGAGGACGTTCTGCCAGGGCAGCAGGGCGTCGTCCTGGAACACCACGCCACGCTCGGCGGAGGGGCCCTGCACGGGCTTGCCGTCGAGGCTGATGCGGCCGTCGCTGGGGGGCACGAAGCCGGCGATGAGGTTCAGCAGCGTGGTCTTGCCGCTGCCGGAAGGCCCCAGGGCGACCAGCAGTTGCTGTGGCCCGAGGGTGAGGGAAATGTCGGTCAGTACCGGCTCGGCCGTGCCGGGGTACTGTGCGCTGATGCGCTCCAGCTGGAGTAAGGCCATTTTCTTTTGCGCTCTTCTGAATGTGTCGGATCGAGCGAGCTGGAGCGGGGCCAGTCGCAAACGACCGGGGCTGCTGCAGGTGAGCAGGCCCAGGTCGTTTTCAACGACGCCCCGCCGGCGCGCAGCCGATCAGTTGGTGACGTACTTGGCGCTCACGTAGGGGGCGTAGTCCGGCAGCACCGCATCGACCTTGCCCTGCTCCTTGAGGAAGGTGGCGGTCTGGTTGATGGCCTGGGTGGTCGGCGCGCCGAGGGCGGTGGCCTGGTCGGCAGCCAGCGGGAAGACGTTGCCCTGCAGCAGCAGCGGGATGTCCTCGGCCTTGGCGCCGGAGAGCTTCACCACCTTGTCGATGTTGGCCTTGTCGGCCAGCCAGGCTTGCGGGTCCTTGCGGTAGTCGGCGTAGGCATCGAGGGTCACCTTGGCGAAGGCACGGACCGCCTCGGGGTGCTTCTCGGCGAAGTCCTTGCGCACGATCCAGGCGTCGAAGGTCGGGGCGCCGAGCTTGCCCAGCTCACCGGAGCTGATCAGCACCTTGCCGCTGGCCTTGGCCACGCCGAGCGCCGGGTCCCAGACGTAGGTGGCGTCGATGTCGCCGCGCTGCCAGGCGGCGATGATGGCCGGCGGCGCGAGGTTGAGGATGGTCACCTTGCTCGGGTCGATCTTCCAGTGCTTGAGGGCGGCCAGCAGGCTGTAGTGGCCGGTGGAGACGAAGGGCACGGCGATCTTCTTGCCGACCAGGTCCTCGGGCTTGGCGATGCCGGCGCCGTTGCGGGCGACCAGGGCCTCGGCGTCGCCGATCTGGGTGGCGATGAGGAAGGTCTGGATCGGCAGCTGGCGGGTGGCGGCCGCCGCCAGGGGGCTGGAGCCGACGTAGCCGATCTGCACGTCACCGGAGGCGACGGCGGTGATGACTTCGGCGCCGCTGTCGAACTTGCGCCAGTCGATCTTGGAGGCGCTGGCCTTTTCATAGGCGCCGTCGGCCTGGGCGACTTTCGCCGGGTCGACGGTGGTCTGGTAGGCGACGGTGAAGTCCGCGGCCTGCGCGGTGATGGCCAGGCCGCCGAGGGTCAATGCCGCCAGCAGGCGACGGGGGAACAGAGAGCTGATCATGGTGGTGCTCCTAAACGGGCGACGGGCCGGTTTGGAGGCCGGGCCACGGGACGGGAATCGGGGTTTTCTCAGGGTGTCCGGTGGTCCGGTGGAGCGAAATCTAAATGATCTAAAAACGTCTCAATAAATACTATTTGGTTATTAGTTTATGAGCGGCCGTGAGGGTGCCGCCGCCTTTACAGGCCGGGAGAGGTGTGGGACTGCGAATTCCGTCCGCTGCTGCGTCATTGGGGATGGCGCCAGACGGCCAAAGTCGGTAATTTGCGCGCCCTTTCGAGTAACCGAAGTCGCCTCTCCCAGGGGCAGCTCCCCGCCAGAGGGAGGGTATCGGCTTATTTATGCGATTTAGTTACAAGAACGTGACGATAAATTCTTTTTAAGAATTAAATCCCTTGTCCTAGATTGGCCGCCACCTGAGGCAGGCCTGCTGGCAAGGCGCTACGGGGAATTTATGACCAGCGGGTCATACCGCTTCGCTATTTACTTGTGTATATAGCGGTGTCCGCCTCACCCATCAGAACAACCTAGAAACACGCACCACTGGAGCATTGCATGAACAAATCTACCCTGGCCCTGGCCATCGCTGGCGGCCTGCTGGCCCAACAGGCCGTCGCAGGCGGTTTCATCGAGGACAGCAAGGCCACCCTCGGCCTGCGCAACTTCTATATCAACCAGGACAACCGCGAAGGCACCAATAACCCTTCCAAGCAGGAAGAGTGGGGCCAGGGCTTCATCTTCAACTACAGCTCCGGCTACACCGAAGGCACCGTGGGCTTCGGCGTTGACGCCCTGGGCCTGCTGGGTGTGCGCCTGGATTCCGGCAAGGGCACTCACTACAACAACGGCAGCGATAACTACGGCGGCATCGTGTTCCCGTCGGAAGGCGATGGCCGTGCCGTGGATGATTTCGGCAGCATCGGCGTGACCGGCAAGGTCCGCATCTCCAAGACCGAAGGGCGTATCGGCACCCTGCAGCCGAAGCTGCCGGTGGTGACCTTCAACGACGGCCGCCTGTTGCCGCAGACCTTCGAAGGTGGCCAGGTCACCTCCAACGAAATCGATGGCCTGACCCTGATCGGTGGCCAACTCGAACACGCCAAGGGCCGTAACTCCAGCGATGCCCGGGGCCTGTCCATCGGCGGCGCCAACAATGCGCAGACGGGCAAGTTCGAGAACAAGTTCTACTACGCAGGTGCCGACTACAAGGTCACCAAGGACCTGACGGCCCAGTACTACTACGGCAACCTCGATGAGTTCTACAAACAGCACTTCCTGGGCCTGACCCACGTGCTGCCGGTCGGCCCGGGCTCCCTGAAGTCCGACCTGCGTTACTTCTACAGCACCTCCGATGGCCTGAACTCCAGCGCCGCCGGTCGTAGCCAGGGTTATCGCAGTGCCGGCAAGTGGGCCAGCAACGACCCGCTGCGTGGCGAAGTCGACAACCGCACCTGGAGCGGCATGTTCACCTACACCCTGGGCAGCCACGCCGCCAGCCTGGGCTACCAGCAGGTGTCCGGCGACAGCGCCTTCCCCTTCCTGAACCAGGGTGATGGCGGCACTGCCTACCTGATCACCGACCGCCAGATCGGCAAGTTCCTCAGCGCTGGCGAGCGCACCTGGGTGGCCGAGTACGGCTACGACTTCACCAAGGCCGGCGTACCGGGCCTGAAGGCCATCGCCACCTACCTGAAGGGCAGCGGCATCGACAACGCCACTGGCGGCGACCTGGGCGAGTGGGAGCGTGACTTCCGCCTGGACTACACCCTGCAGGACGGCCCGCTGAAAGGCCTGGGCCTGTCCTGGCGTAACGCGGCCTTCCGCAGCGATGTGGGTGGCACCACCCGCGACCAGGACGAAAACCGCCTGATCGTGAGCTACACCCTGACCCTGCTGTAAGCGGCGTCAACGAGCCGCGCTTCCGCCTTTGGCGGAGGCGCGGCTTTTTTGTGGGCGCGATTCGGGGCAGGGCAGCACATCGGCTTCGTGGGATGGGTAGAAACCCATGCGGTGATCGGGCACCCCGCACGATGGGTTTCGTACCTCTACCCATCCTACGAAAGGGCCATGTGCCTTGAATCAGGCCCCAGGCAGTGATCGTGGGATGGGTAGAGCGAAGCGAAACCCATGCGGTGATCGGGCACTCCGCAACGATGGGTTTCGTACCTCTACCCATCCTACGAAAGGGCCATGTGCCTTGAATCAGGCCCCAGGCAGCGATCCGTAGGATGGGTAGAGCGAAGCGAAACCCATGCGGTGATCGGGCACTGCAACGATGGGTTTCGTACCTCTACCCATCCTACGAAAGCGCCATGTGCCTTGAATCAGGCCCCAGGCAGTGATCGTGGGATGGGTAGAGCGAAGCGAAACCCATGCTGTCGTCGGGCACTCATTACTTATAGGTTCAGTGCTTCGCCGAACGCCGACCGACTCCTCTGGCAAATGCTGAGCGGGTGTTTCTGTGGGTGTGCAGATATAGCTCTCAAAGTTATAAATAAATTGTTATTTATTCTTTTTGATTTCATTCGAGACTGGGCATAGTGAGCGCACAGAACGACGAATCCAGTCTCAAGGAGCTGCACAGATGAGCATCAGACTCGGCGACATCGCCCCCGATTTCGAACAGGACTCCAGCGAAGGCCGCATCCGTTTCCACGAGTGGCTGGGCAACAGCTGGGGCGTGCTCTTCTCGCACCCCGCCGACTTCACGCCGGTGTGCACCACCGAACTGGGCCTGACCGCCAAGCTCAAGGATGAATTCGCCGCCCGTGGGGTCAAGGCCATCGCCCTGTCGGTGGACCCGGTGGAATCGCACCTGAAGTGGATCGACGACATCAACGAGACCCAGAGCACCGTGGTCAACTTCCCGATCATCGCCGACGCCGACCGCAAGGTGTCCGACCTCTACGACCTGATCCACCCCAACGCCAACGACACCCTCACCGTGCGTTCGCTGTTCATCATCGACCCGAACAAGAAGGTGCGGCTGATCATCACCTACCCGGCCAGCACCGGCCGCAACTTCAACGAGATCCTGCGGGTGATCGACTCGCTGCAACTGACCGACAACCACAAGGTCGCCACCCCGGCCAACTGGCAGGACGGCGACGAGGTGGTGATCGTCCCCTCGCTGAAGGACGAGGACGAGATCAAGCAGCGCTTCCCCCGTGGCTACAAGGCGATCCGGCCCTACCTGCGCCTGACGCCGCAGCCCAACCGCTGAGTCCGGAGGACGGCGCCCCTGTCAGGCGCCCCGGCCCGAGCTCGTGCTCCACCGCCCTGCGCGCTGGAGCGTCTGACCCGAACAACCCGCTCCCTGGAGGGCACCGCTAAGAACCTAGGCAGTTGTTAGCGGTGCCCGGAGCGACCGAACCGGCCTTACTCACCCGCCAACGAGGCGAGCAGGCGCACACACAAGCACCCGCGAAGTACGAGGAGAGCGCCATGCGCACCATCACTTTGCGTCGGAGCCTGGCTGCGCTGTTCACCGCGGCCCTGGCATTCGGCGCCATCACCCAGGCACAGGCCGAGACCCTGCGGATCGGCTACCAGAAGTACGGCACCCTGGTGCTGCTCAAGGCCAAGGGCTCCCTGGAGAAGCGCCTGGCCGCCCAGGGCATCGACGTCAAATGGACCGAGTTCCCCGGCGGCCCGCAGCTGCTGGAAGGCCTCAACGTCGGCTCCATCGACTTCGGCGTCACCGGCGAGACCCCGCCGGTGTTCGCCCAGGCCGCCGGCGCCGACCTGCTCTACGTCGCCTACGAACCGCCGGCGCCCACCAGCGAGGCGATCCTCGTGCCCAAGGGCTCGGCGATCCAGTCGGTGAAGGAGCTGGCCGGCAAGAAGGTGGCCCTGAACAAGGGCTCCAACGTGCACTACCTGCTGGTCCGCGCTCTCGAAGAGGCGGGCCTGAAGTACAGCGACATCCAGCCCGTGTACCTGCCCCCGGCCGATGCCCGCGCCGCCTTCGAGCGTGGCA
Source organism: Pseudomonas sp. 57B-090624 (assembly GCF_003234055.1). Classification (NCBI taxonomy): domain Bacteria; kingdom Pseudomonadati; phylum Pseudomonadota; class Gammaproteobacteria; order Pseudomonadales; family Pseudomonadaceae; genus Pseudomonas; species Pseudomonas sp. 57B-090624. The sequence continues at coordinate 108,758 of NZ_QKRU01000014.1, read as the reverse complement.
GCGTCGACGCCTGGGTGATCTGGGACCCCTTCCAGGCCGCCGCCGAGCAACAGCTGCAGGCACGCACCCTGCGCAACGGCACCCAGCTTGTGGATAACCACCAGTTCTACCTGGCCACCCGGGCGTATGCGACCCAGCACCCGCAGGTGATCAGCACCCTGGTGGAGGAAGTGCGCGCCGTGGGCGAGGACTCCAAGGCCGACCCGGACAAGGTGACCGAACAGGTCGCACCGCTGCTCGGCCTGCCCAGGGACATCACCGCCATCGCGGTGAAGCGCCAGGGCTACGGCGCCCAGTTCCTCTCCCCGGAGGTGGTCACGGCGCAGCAGAAGATCGCCGACACCTTCACCGACCTGAAGCTGATCCCGAAAAAACTCAGCATCAAGGACGTGATCTGGACGCCGCCCGCCAAGGTCGCCCAGCAGCCGTGATGTGCGCCTTGCCCCGCGCCAGGACGGCGCGGGGAAGGTTTCGATACCCGTAAACGAACCATCATCGCGCGGCTACGCCACGCCGGCGCGCTCACCCTGGAGTTATTGCGATGAGTCTCAACCTCTTCTGGTTCCTGCCGACCCACGGCGACGGCCACTACCTCGGCACATCCGAAGGCGCCCGCGCTGTCGACCACGGCTACCTGCAGCAGATCGCCCAGGCGGCCGACCGCCTCGGTTTCGGCGGCGTGCTGATCCCCACCGGCCGTTCCTGCGAGGACTCCTGGCTGGTCGCCGCCTCGCTGATCCCGGTGACCCAGCGCCTGAAGTTCCTCGTGGCCCTGCGCCCGGGGATCATTTCGCCCACCGTCGCCGCGCGCCAGGCCGCGACCCTCGATCGCCTCTCCGGTGGCCGGGCCCTGTTCAACCTGGTGACCGGGGGCGACCCGGACGAGCTGGCCGCCGACGGCCTGCACCTGAACCATGAAGAGCGTTACGAGGCTTCCGTCGAATTCACCCGCATCTGGCGCCGCGTGCTGGAGGGCGAGACCGTCGACTACGACGGCAAGCACATCCAGGTGAAGGGCGCCAAGCTGTTCTACCCGCCGCTGCAGCAACCGCGCCCGCCGCTGTACTTCGGCGGCTCCTCCGAGGCCGCCCAGGACCTGGCCGCCGAACAGGTGGAGCTGTACCTGACCTGGGGCGAGCCGCCGGCCGCCGTGAAGGAGAAGATCGAGCAGGTGCGCGCGAAGGCCGCCAAGCTCGGCCGCAGCGTGCGCTTCGGCATCCGCCTGCACGTGATCGTGCGCGAGACCAACGAAGAAGCCTGGGCCGCTGCCGACCGCCTGATCGCCCACCTCGACGACGCCACCATCGCCAAGGCCCAGGCGGCCTTCGCCCGCTTCGATTCCGTCGGCCAGCAACGCATGGCCGCCCTGCACAATGGCAAGCGCGACCAGCTGGAAGTCAGCCCCAACCTCTGGGCCGGCGTCGGCCTGGTACGCGGCGGTGCCGGGACCGCGCTGGTGGGCGATGGCCCCACCGTGGCCGCGCGGGTCAGGGAATACGCGGACCTGGGCATCGACACCTTCATCTTCTCCGGCTACCCGCACCTGGAAGAGTCCTACCGCGTGGCGGAGCTGCTGTTCCCCCACCTGGACGTGGCGCGCCCGCAGGCCGGCGATGGCCTGGCCTTCGTCAGCCCCTTCGGCGAGATGGTGGCCAACGAGGCGCTGCCCGAGCGTCGCCTCAAAGTCTCGCAGAGCTGAGGACGCCGAGATGAATTTCCAGTCAATCCTCCAGCGCCTGGCGCCCTGGGCACTGCCTTTCGTGCTGCTGGCCACCTGGCAGATCGCCGTCGAGACCGGCCTGCTCTCCACCCGCATCCTCCCGGCGCCCAGCGCCGTGGTCACCGCCGGCTGGCAACTGGTGGCCAGTGGCGAGATCTGGACCCACCTGGCCATCAGCGGCTGGCGCGCCGGCATCGGCTTCGCCATCGGTGGCGGCCTCGGCCTGCTGCTGGGCTTCATCACCGGTCTGTCGAAATGGGGCGAGCGCCTGCTCGACAGCTCGGTGCAGATGATCCGCAACGTGCCGCACCTGGCGCTGATTCCGCTGGTGATCCTGTGGTTCGGCATCGACGAGTCGGCGAAGATCTTCCTCGTCGCCCTCGGCACCCTGTTCCCCATCTACCTCAACACCTACCACGGCATCCGCAACGTCGACCCGGCGCTGGTGGAAATGGCGCGCAGCTACGGCCTCTCCGGCTTCGGCCTGTTCCGCCAGGTGATCCTGCCCGGCGCGCTGCCCTCGATCCTGGTGGGGGTGCGCTTCGCCCTCGGCTTCATGTGGCTGACCCTGATCGTCGCCGAGACCATCTCGGCCAGTTCCGGCATCGGCTACCTGGCGATGAACGCCCGCGAGTTCCTGCAGACCGACGTGGTGGTGCTGGCGATCCTGCTCTACGCGGTGCTCGGCAAGCTGGCCGACGTCGCCGCCCGTGGCCTGGAGCGCCTGTGGCTGCGCTGGCACCCGGCGTACCAGGCCAAGGGAGGTGCGGCATGAATGCCCTGTCCACGCCGCAACGCCTGAAGCGCGGCATCCCGCTGGCGATCCGCAGCATCGGCAAGTCCTTCGGCGAGCGCGAAGTGCTCAAGGACATCGACCTGCTGATCCCCGCCGGCCAGTTCGTCGCCGTGGTCGGCCGCAGTGGCTGCGGCAAGAGCACCCTGCTGCGCCTGCTGGCCGGGCTGGACAAGCCCTCCCGTGGCGAACTGCTGGCCGGCTCCGCACCGCTGGAAGATGCCCGCGAAGACACCCGGCTGATGTTCCAGGACGCCCGCCTGCTGCCGTGGAAACGGGTGATCGACAACGTCGGCCTCGGCCTTTCCGGCAACTGGCGGCCCAAGGCCCTGGAAGCCCTGGAGGCCGTGGGCCTGGCCGACCGCGCCCAGGAATGGCCGGCGGCGCTGTCAGGTGGCCAGAAGCAGCGCGTGGCCCTGGCCCGCGCCCTGATCCACGAACCGCGCCTGCTGCTGCTGGACGAACCGCTGGGCGCGCTGGATGCGCTGACCCGCATCGAGATGCAGCAACTGATCGAACGCCTCTGGCAGAAGCACGGCTTCACCGTGCTGCTGGTCACCCACGACGTCAGCGAGGCCGTGGCCATCGCCGACCGGGTGATCCTCATCGAAGACGGCGAGGTCGGCCTCGACCTGGCCGTGGAACTGCACCGCCCCCGCGCCCGTGGTTCGGCCCGGCTGGCGGCACTGGAGGCCGAGGTGCTGGAGCGGGTGCTGTCGCAACCCGCCTCGCCACCGGAGCCGGAACCCTTTTCACCCCTGCCCACGCAGTTGCGTTGGGCGCTCTGAGAGCAGCCGGAAGCTCGAAGCCGGAAGCCTGAAGCACGCAGTCCGCTTCCAGCTTTCAGCTTCTGGCTTACAGCTCATTTTCGACCCCAGGAGAAAACGCCATGACCATCAAAGCCATCAACGTCCGCAACCAGTTCAAGGGCACCATCAAGGAAATCATCGAAGGCCCGGTGCTCTCGGAGATCGACGTGCAGACCGCCGCCGGCATCGTCACCTCGGTGATCACCACCCGTTCCGTGCGCGAGCTGGAGCTGGGCATCGGCTCGGAGGTGATCGCCTTCGTGAAGTCCACCGAGGTGTCCATCGCCAAGCTGTGAGGCAACGGGGTGTGATCGTGGGGGAGAGGCGGGAATCGCGGCGCGATCCTTCGCGGATGAATGCGCTCCCACATGAACGTGCCTTGTACCGACATGAAGAGCCCCCGCGTTTGCGGGGGCTCGTTCGTTTGGGGATCGCTGGGCGATCCTTGGGCGAATGAATTCGCTCCTACAACCCGATCCGCGTGGGAACGCATTCATTCGCGAAGGCGCGCGGTGCGCTACCGGGGCGTAGGGTGGACGTCGCTCTTTACGTCCACCAGCGGTGGCGCAGGTGACGCCGATGGTGGACCGGTGAAGCGTGGTCCACCCTACACGGGACTACCCCCGCCGCACCCACAAAAAGCCCCGCGTTCGCGGGGCTTCGTTCATCCGGGTTCGGCTCAGCGCGTCTGCGGTGCCGGCTGCTGCTGGGTGATGCAGTGGATGTTGCCGCCGCCGAGGAGGATCTCGCGGCCGGGCACCATCACCACTTCATGTTGCGGGAACAGGCGCTTGAGGATGGCTTCGGCCTCGGCGTCCTTGGGGTCGTCGAACTTTGGCGCGATGATGCCGCCGTTGACGATCAGGAAGTTGACGTAGGACCCGGCCAGGCGGATCGACGGGTCGCGCTCCTGGGTGCCGGCCACCAGGTCGACGCCGGCGCATTCCTCGTCCGTGGCGTAGAGCGGGCCGGGGATCGGCATCTTGTGCACCACCAGCTGGCGGCCCTTGGCGTCACGGGCTGCCTCCAGCACCTTCATCGCCCCCTGGCAGCGCGGGTAGTTGGGGTTGGCCGGGTCGTCGGTCCAGGCCAGCAGCACTTCGCCCGGGCGCACGTAGCAGCAGAAGTTGTCGACGTGGCCGTCGGTCTCGTCGTTGTAGAGGCCATCCGGCAGCCAGATGACGCTGTCCACCGCCAGGTGGTCGCGCAGCACCGCCTCGATCTCCTCGCGACTCAGGTGCGGGTTGCGGTTGCGGTTGAGCAGGCATTCCTCGGTGGTGATCAGGGTGCCTTCGCCATCCACGTGGATGGAGCCGCCTTCCAGCACGAAGCCCTCGGTGCGGTAGCCCTGGCAGCCTTCGATGCGGAGGATCTTCGAGGCCACCTGGTCGTCGCGGTTCCACGGCGAGTAGAGGCCGCCGTCGAAGCCGCCCCAGGCGTTGAAGGCCCAGTCCACGCCGCGCACTTCACCCGTGTCGTTGGTCACGAAGGTGGGGCCGGTGTCACGCACCCAGGCGTCGTCGGTGGTGATTTCCACCACGCGGATGTTCGGCTCGTCCAGGCGCTGGCAGGCGTTCTCGTACTGGCCGGCGCTGACGCACACGGTCACCGGCTCGAAGCGGGCGATGGCGCGGGCCACGGCGGTGAAGGCCGCCTGCGCGGGCTTGCCGCCGAGGCGCCAGTTGTCCGGGCGCTCGGGCCAGACCATCCAGGTGCGGCTGTGGGTCTCCCACTCGGCCGGCATGCGGAAGCCATCGGCGCGGGGTGTGCTGTTCAGAGGTTTCATGGGGATTACCTGTGGTCGCCCGGCGAGGGGCGCTGCGGTGGCTGTTGAGTGGGCCTCGCATTGGCGGGGCCCACTGGAAAGGGGTGTCAGGACTCCAGGGAGCCGTCCAGGGTCTTCAGCGGGCCGTACAGGTTCGGGCGACGGTCGCGGAAGGTGCCCCAGGCGCTGCGGGTACGTTCCAGAGCGTCGAGGTCGAAGCTGTGGACCAGCACGCCTTCCTCGGTCTCGTTCAGTTCCTCGACCTTGGCGCCGAACTGATCGGCGATGAAGGAGGAGCCGTAGAAGGTGATGTCGTAGCCGTCCTGCTCCTCGCGGCCGATGCGGTTCGACGCCACCAAGGGCATCAGGTTAGCGCCTGCGTGGCCCTGCTGCACGCGCTGCCAGTGGTCGCGCGAGGTGATGCTGGCGTCGTGGGGCTCGCTGCCGATGGCGGTGGGGTAGAAGAGAATCTCGGCGCCCAGCAGCGCCATGCTGCGGGCGCACTCGGGGAACCACTGGTCCCAGCAGATGCCCACGCCGATGCGCGCGTAGCGGGTGTTCCACACCTTGAAGCCGGTGTCCCCGGGGTTGAAGTAGTACTTCTCGTGGTAGCCGGGGCCGTCCGGGATGTGGCTCTTGCGGTACACGCCGAGGTTGCGGCCGTCGGCGTCGATGATGGCGATGCTGTTGAAGCGCGCGCGCCCCGCCAGCTCGAAGTAGCTGATGGGCAGCACCACCTGCAGTTCGGCGGCGACCTTCTGGAAGTGGGCGATGGCGGCGTTGGTCTCGGTGGCGGTGGCCAGCAGCAGGTAGTCGGCGTTGGGCTTCTGGCAGAAGTAGGGGGTCTCGAACAGCTCCTGGATGAGGATGATCTGCGCGCCCCTGGCGGCGGCCTGGCGCACCAGTTTCTCGGCGTTGGCGATGTTCGCGGCGCGATCCCAGGAGCAGGCCATCTGGGTGGCGGCGACGGTAACGATGCGGGACATGGAGACACCTCGTCAGGACGATTGCTGTCGATGAGCGGGCGTGAGTCGCCCGGATGGCGACTTTATAGTCGATAATAATCTGCTTTAAAAGTGGTTATTTAACGCTAAAGCAGAATATAGCCCGAAATTGCCGATTGTTATCGGTTATTTATCGGATAAAAATCGAAGGCTTCAGAGTGCGTCCGCCAGCACGGCTGCACGCTTGGGCAGGAAGGGCGGCAGGTAGAGGCCGAGGTAGGCATCGAAGACGCGCATGCCTTCCTCGGCGAAGCGCGGGGTGATTTCGCCGTGCAGCTGCACCGAACGGGCATAGACGCGATCGCCCAGCTCCATGGCCAGGGCGAAGACGTCGAGGTCGCCCGGCAGCGCCGGCAGTTCGAAGTGGCGCTCGAACAGGCGGTGCATCAGGCGGCCCAGCTCGATGTCGTGCTGGCGGTCGGCCTGGGTCACTTCGGTGAGGCCGTGCTGGGCCAGGATCAGCTGGCGCGCGGCGGTGTCTGCGGCGTAGATCGCCAGCATGCGTTCTTCCACCAGGCGCGAGAGGTCGCGCCAGCTGCCCAGGCGCGCATGCTCCACCGGCTCCTGCAGGCAGGCGCGGAAGGCGGCGTGCACCTCGGCGGTGAGGCCTTCGAGGATCGCCGGCACGCTGGCGAAGAAGTGGTAGACGGAGGAGGGCGGCATCTCCGCGCGCTCGGCCACGCTGTAGATCGACAGGTTGGCCACGCCTTCCTCGGCCAGCAGCGCGCGGGCGGCGTCGAGAATCCCGGCGATGCGCAGCTGGCTGCTGGCGCGGGGTTTGCGAGGGGTGGCGGGACGCGACATGGACGGCTCCTTGGCATGAGGCCGCTATTGGACGTTAGCCATGGGCCCCATGCAATACCGATGCGTCCCCTTCGTTCAGCTGGTGCTGACCGGTTCCACCTTGAGCAGCACGCCGTCCTGGCCGATGACGCGCACCTGGGCGCCGGCGGGCAGGTCGGGACCGACCACCAGCCACACCGAGTCGCCGGCCTTGATCTTGCCGCGCCCGCCTTCGATGGCCTGGTGCAGGGCGAACTGGCGGCCGACGAACTCCTGGCCCCGGCGGTTCAGCCCCGGCTGGTCGGAGGGCTTGGCGGCGCTGCGCTGGCGGCGCCACCAGTAGACGGCGGTGCACACCGAGAGCACGCCGAAGAGGAGGAACTGCACCTCCCACGGGATGCCCGGCACGATGAAGGTGAGGGCGCCGACCGCAGCGGCGGCGAGGCCGATCCACAGCAGGTAGCCGCCGGCGCCGAAGACTTCGAGGATCAGCAGCAGGGTGCCCAGGGCCAGCCAGTCCCAGAAGGACAGGGTCTGCAGGTAACCGAGCATGGTCAGACCTTCTTGTCGCCGAAGGTGGCCTTGACGATCTCGCCGATGCCGCCCACCGAGCCGATCACCTGGCTGGCCTCCAGCGGCATGAGGATCACCTTGCTGTTGTTGGCGCTGGCCAGGCTGCCCAGGGCCTCGACGTATTTCTGCGCGACGAAGTAGTTCACCGCCTGCACGTTGCCGTTGGCGATGGCCTGGGACACCACGCGGGTCGCCTCGGCTTCGGCCTGGGCGGCGCGTTCGCGGGCCTCGGCTTCGAGGAAGGCGGCGGCGCGCTCGCCCTCGGCGCGGAGGATTTCCGCCTGCTTGTGGCCCTCGGCGGTGAGGATGGCGGCGGAGCGGGAGCCTTCGGCCTCGAGGATCTGCGCGCGTTTCAGGCGCTCGGCCTTCATCTGGCTGGCCATGGCTTCGACCAGGTCGGCGGGCGGGCTGATGTCCTTGATCTCGATGCGGGTGACCTTGATGCCCCAGGGCGCGGTGGCCTCGTCGACGGTGCGCAGCAGGCGCTCGTTGATGGCGTCGCGCTGGCTGAGCATGGCGTCCAGCTCCATGGAGCCGAGCACGGTGCGGATATTGGTCATCACCAGGTTGCGGATGGCGTGCTCGAGGTTGTTCACCTCATAGGCCGCCTGGGCCGCGTTGATCACCTGGAAGAAGCACACGGCGTCGATCTCGACGATGGCGTTGTCGGCGCTGATGGCTTCCTGCGGGGGGATGTCCAGCACCGCCTCCATGACGTTGAGCTTGCGGCCGATGCGGTCCATCACCGGGACGATGATGTTCAGGCCCGGCTTGAGGGTGTTGGTGTAGCGGCCGAAGCGCTCCACCGTCCACTCGTAGCCCTGGGGCACGACCTTGAAGCCCATGAAGACGATGGCCACGGCGAGCGCGACGAAGAGGAGTACGACTGTGGTGATGCCCATGACTGTTCCCTGTAGGTGAGTGCCGGCAGCGGCCTTTCTCGGTTATCCGCCCGGATTCTGCGCCGGGCGGCGGTGGTTACTTCTGTTCGCTCTGCGGGGTGACCCGCAGCACTTCCTCGACCGTGGTGAGGCCGGCGGCGACCTTCTGCGCGCCGGACAGGCGCAGGCTGCGCATGCCTTCCTTGAAGGCGTTGCGACGCAGGCCGACCAGGTCGGTGTCGGCGGTGATGTAGCTCTTCACCGAATCCGACAGCAGCATGATCTCGTAGACCCCGGCACGGCCCCGGTAGCCGGTGTCGCGGCATTCCAGGCAGCCCACGGCGCGGTGCGCCCCGGTGGGCAGCGGTGCGCTCCAGGGGCGGGTGAGGTTCTGCCAGTCCTCTTCTTCCAGCTCGATGGGCGCCTTGCAGTGCGGGCACAGGGTGCGCACCAGGCGCTGGGCCATGACCCCGAGCAGGGTGGCGCGCAGCAGGTAGTAGGGCACGCCCAGTTCCAGCAGGCGGGTGATGGCGCTGGGGGCGTCGTTGGTGTGCAGGGTGGAGAGCACCAGGTGGCCGGTGAGCGCCGCCTGGATGGCCATCTCGGCGGTTTCCAGGTCGCGGATCTCGCCGACCATGATGATGTCCGGGTCCTGGCGCATCAGCGCGCGCACGCCGCTGGCGAAGGTCAGGTCGATGTTGTGCTGCACCTGCATCTGGTTGAAGGCGCCCTCGATCATCTCGATGGGGTCTTCGATGGTGCAGACGTTCACCTCGCTGGTGGCCAGCTGCTTGAGCGTGGTGTAGAGCGTGGTGGTCTTGCCCGAGCCGGTGGGGCCGGTGACCAGGATGATGCCGTTGGGCTGGTTGGTCATGCTCTGCCAGCGCTTCAGGTCGTCCTGGGAGAAGCCCAGTTGGTCGAAGCTCTTGAGCAGCACCTCGGGGTCGAAGATGCGCATCACCATCTTCTCGCCGAAGGCGGTGGGCAGTGTGGACAGGCGCAGTTCCACCTCGCCGCCCTCCGGGGTCTTGGTCTTGACCCGGCCGTCCTGGGGCTTGCGCTTCTCCGCCACGTTCATGCGGCCGAGGCTCTTCAGGCGGCTGACGATGGCCATCGTCACCTGGGGCGGGAACTGGTAGACGGTGTGCAGCACGCCGTCGATGCGGAAGCGCACGGTGCCCTGTTCGCGGCGCGGCTCGATGTGGATGTCGCTGGCGCGCTGCTGGTAGGCGTACTGGAACAGCCAGTCGACGATGTTGACGATATGCGCGTCGTTGGCGTCGGGTTCCTGGTCGTTCGCCCCCAGTTTCAGCAATTGTTCGAAGTTGCCGACGCCGCTGATCTTCTGGTCCACGGCATTGGCGCCGCTGACCGACTTGGCCAGGCGGTAGAACTCCACGGTGAAGCGCTGGATGTCCGCCGGGTTGGCGACGATGCGCTTGATCGGGCGCTTGAGCACGTGGGTGAGGTTGCCCTCCCAGCTGTGCACGAAGGGCTGGGCGCTGGCGATGGTGACGCTCTCGCTGTCGGCGGCCACGGCGAGGATCTTGTGGCGCTGGGCGAAGGCGTAGGACATCAGCGGGGTGACCGCGGCGACGTCGATCTTCAGCGGGTCGATGCGCAGGTAGGGCTGGCCGGCGTACTCGGAAAGCCACACGGTCAGGGCTTCGAGGTCGAGCTTCTTGCCGGGGCGCTTGAGGTCGTCGACCTGCTGGCTGGCGAGGAATTCCAGCGGGTGCTGCTGGTTGTTCACCGCGCTGCGGCGAATCGCCATGCACTGCTCGGCGGTGTCCTGGGCGATCCGGCCCTGGTTCACCAGCTCCCGCAGGAGGTCGTTGAGGTCCAGCCAGCGATCCTGGGCGGCTGAGGCAAAAGCGGACATGCAGGCTCCTTGGTCACGCGATCCCGGTCAGGGAAGAGTAGCCAACGCACTCTTCCGTGGAGGGTGCACAGGATGCCCGAATCGGCGCCTCGGGGCGAAGGGCATTGCGTGACCGGGTGCACCGAACGGCGCGGTCAGGATGCCGCAGGCTGCACATCCACCGAAAACACGCTGACCAGGGAGCGCATCTTCTGCGCGATCACCTCGGCGCGGTGCAGGGTCAGGCCGTCCTGGTGCAGTCGCAGCAGCAGTTCGTCGCCCTGGCGGCTCGACTCCAGCCACTGCGGCACCAGCTGCAGCTGGGCGAAGTAGGCGAGCAGGCGGCTGAGGATGTCCGCGTCGGCCTCGGCGAGGATGGTGAAGCTCAGGGTGCGCGCCTGGCCGGGCAGCTGCGTCTTGCTCCACACGTCCTCACGCGGCGCCATGGCGGTGGGGAAGGGCGGCGGCGGGGTGATGCGGGAGGATTCGTCGAGGTCGAGCATGGTGGCGTGGCTCCGGAGGCGACGGCCTATTTTCCGGGCGCCAGAGGGGGAATTTCTGCCTATTTATTGGTTGTTCAGCCTGATTGAGGAATAGAATTTCCTCGATTTCCGATTATTGAGGTTTTTCATGCCTGTCGAACTCGATCCCTACGACCGCCGCATCCTCGAACTGCTGCAGGAAGACGCCGGCATCGCCACCGCCGAGATCGCCGAGCGCATCGGCCTGTCCCAGTCGCCCTGCTGGCGGCGCATCCAGCGGCTCAAGGAGGAAGGCGTGATCCGCCGCCAGGTGACCCTGCTGGACCGGCGCAAGATCGGCCTCAACGCGCAGATCTTCGCCCAGGTGAAGCTCAACGCCCACGGCCGCTCCAACCTCACCGAGTTCGCCGAAGCCATGCAGGGCTTCCCCGAGGTGCTGGAGTGCCACGTGCTGATGGGCGCGGTGGACTTCATGCTGCGCATCGTCACGAAGGACATCGAGGCCTACGAGCGCTTCTTCTTCGAGAAGCTGTCGCTGGTGCCGGGCATCCAGGAGGTCAACTCCATCGTCGCCCTGTCGGAGATCAAGTCCACCACCAGCCTGCCGGTGGGCGGGTAGGGAGATGCACGGAGGTACCCGTGGGAGCGAATTCATTCGCGATGGCAGCCGATAGGCTGCCGCTCCTTGCGGGTTCGCGCCTGGGGCCGCTGCGCGATCCAGCGACAGGTATGGGACGGTTCCCCGGGCATGGTGCGGCGAGCGCCGCATTTCCGTGCCATGACAGGTACGCGATGGTGACTGGCTCATCAGCCAGGAGCCATGTCATGAACACGCCAGGATCAACGCTGGATACCGCTTTTGGCGACATCGCGCTGATGATCACCAGTGCCCGCCAGCGTGCCTATCAATCGGTCAATGCCGAACTGATCACGCTCTATTGGCGAATCGGGCGCCATATCAGCGAGAAGCTGGAGTCGTCGGAGTGGGGCGAAGGGGTCGTCGAGCAACTGGCGAAGTACCTGGCGCGCACCCAGCCGGGGCTGCGCGGATTCACCCGGCGCAACCTGTTCCGCATGCGCCAGTTCCACGATGCCTGGCCGGATGAGGCAATAGTGTCAGCGCTGCTGTCACAAATACCCTGGACCCATAATCTGCTCGTGCTTGGCCAATGCCGTACCCCCGAGGAGCGCGGTTTCTATCTGCGACTGGCGATACGGGAACGCTGGTCAAGCCGGGAACTGGAACGACAGTGTCGGGCTGGATTGTTCGAACGCTCGCTGAACAGGCCTGTCAGCGCATCGAAAGCCCTGCGGCAACGGCAACCGGATGCCGTAGATGCCTTCAAGGATGCCTATGTCTTCGAGTTCCTGGATTTGTCCCCTGGGCACGGCGAGGCGGAGTTGCATCGTGGCTTGTTGTTCCGCCTGCGGGACTTTCTGATCGAGCTGGGGCGGGACTTCTGCTTCATTGGGTCCGAATACCCGTTGCAGGTCGGTGGCCGTGACTTCTTTCTCGATCTCCTGTTCTTCCATCGAGGCCTCAACTGCCTGGTGGCCATCGAACTCAAGGTGGGGCGTTTCGAGCCGGAATACCTGGGGAAGCTGGATTTCTATCTGGAGGCTCTGGACCGGGATGAACGCAAGCCTCACGAGCATCCCGCCATCGGTGTGCTGCTGTGTGCCAGCAAGGATGATGAGGTGGTGGAGTACGCCCTCAACCGTTCCCTGTCTCCGGCGCTGGTAGCCGAGTATCGAACCCAGTTGCCGGATCAGGAGCTGCTGCAGCGCAAGCTCCAGGAGTTTTATGCACTCGATTCACGGGACTGACCCATGAAAAAGCCCCGCATCGGCGGGGCTTTTTCAGGGGGGTGCGGATCAGGCGTTGAGGCCGGTGGCCTCGTCGGCGCCGATGTGCACGTTCATGCACTGCACGGCGGCACCGGCGGCGCCCTTGCCGAGGTTGTCCAGGCGCGCGACCAGGTTGAGGCGGTCGGCGGAGCCGAAGACGAAGAGGTCGACGCGGTTGGTGTCGTTGCAGCCCTGGACGTCGAAGAAGCCGCCGTCGAGGTTGCCCTCGTCACCGGCCGGCATCACCCGCACGAACTGCTCGCCGGCGTAGTGCTGGCGGTAGATCTCGGCGATCTCGGCGGCGCCGGCCTTGCGTGCCAGGCGCTCGGTATAGAGCGGCACGGTCACGGCCAGGCCCTTGAGGAAGGGGCCGACGATGGGGTTGAACACCGGCGCCTGGGCCAGGCGGGCCTGGACGCGCATTTCCGGCAGGTGCTTGTGCTCCAGGCCCAGGGCGTAGGGGCGCGGGCTCATGAGCCTGGCGTCGTTGCCGGCCTCGTACTCGGCGATCATGCCCTTGCCGCCGCCGCTGTAGCCGGTGAGGGAGAAGGCCGAGAGCGGGTAGTCGGCGGGCAGCAGGCCGGCGTCGATCAGCGGGCGCACGGCGAGGATGAAGGCGCTGGCGTGGCAGCCGGGTACGGCGATGCGCTTGCTGGTGCGGATCTTCTCGCGCTGGCCGGCGGCCAGTTCCGGCAGGCCGTAGGCCCAGTTGTCGTCGGTGCGGAAGGCGGTGCTGGCGTCGATGATGCAGGTGTTCGGGTTGGTCACCAGGGACACCGCCTCGCGGGAGGCGACGTCGGGCAGGCAGAGGAAGGCGACGTCGGCGGCATTGAGGAAGCGTGCGCGCTCTTGCGGGTCCTTGCGCTTGTCATCGGCGATGCGCAGCAGCTCGACGTCGGCACGGCCGGACAGGTAGTCGAGCAAACGGAGGCCGGTGGTGCCTTCCTGACCATCTACGAACACTTTGAAAACCATGGCGGACTCTCTCGGACAGACGAATGAAGAGCGGGGCGCGCATTGTAACCAGCGCGGCGGCGCCTTGGCCAAGCGCGTCGGCGGATCAGTTCCGCGAGGCGTCGGGCGGCGTGGCGGTGGGGGGCGGAGTGAGGCCCATGGAGACATAGATGCTGGTCAGCGCATCGACCCCCATGTCGGCCGGGCGCACCCAGTCCACCGGTACGTAGAGCAGGCCGCCCCCCACCGGGATGGGCGCGGTGGGCACCAGGATGGCGCAGTAGGGCCGGCCTTCCAGTTCGATGGGCGCGGAGCTGGGTTGCAGGGCGAGCACCGCCGCGCCGTCGCCACCGAAGAAGCACCAGACCGGCTGCATGGTGGTGATGTCGGCGTTCTTTTCCTTGTCGAGCATGCCGACGAAGCGGTCGGCGATGTTGTAGACGTTGCCGATCAGCGGGGTGCGCCGCAGGGTCTGGTCGAACAGCCAGGCCAGCGGCCGGCGCAGGCCCAGCTGCACGGCCAGGCCCAGGGGATAGAGGCTGCCCAGCAGCACCAGGGTGCCGACGAACCAGGCCAGGACCGGGCTGCTGGCAAACGGCTGGCCGAGCGCGGCGAGCAGTTGGCCGATCAGCGTCGAGGGGCCCACCAGGCGGTTGAGCAGGCTGACGATCCAGGCCAGCAGGGCCAGGGTCAGCACCAGGGGCAAGAGGGCCAGCAGGCCGGTCAGCCAGGTGCCGAGCAGGGATCGGAAGCTTTGCTTGAACATCGGGTGGGTTCCTCGTCGGCACCGCGCGGGCGCGCGGTGCCGGGTCGCATCACTTGAGCAGCTGCTTCCAGCTCTTCAGCGTCAGCACCCGGTGGGCCTGGCTGACGCGGGCTTCGAGGGCCTCCTCGTCGATCGGCCGGCCGGCCAGTTCGGCCAGCTTGTTCAGCTCACCGTAGCAGCGGTCGGTCTCGGGGATCTCCAGCAGCACGCTGCGGGCCAGGCGCAGCCAGACCAGCAGGCGCTCGATGCGCGGCAGCTGCTCGGCGAGGTCCTCGGGCTGGCGCTTGTAGCGGTCCAGCTGCAGGTCGCGGGCTTCGTCGCCCAGCAGGCGCGGCAGCCACTTGCCCAGCGCGGCCTTGCCCTGGCGGTTGCCACGGTCGTTGCGGCCGACGGTCCAGGAGCGGGCCAGCAGCCAGCTGGAGGCGTCGAGGGAGAACAGGCCCCAGCGGGTGCCGGCCAGTTCATCGGCGAATTGCTGCGGCGCCGCCTGGCGCGCGGCCTCGTCGTCCTGGCCGGCGGCCAGGCGCGGGCGCCAGTCGCCGATCAGGGCGTCCAGGGCCTCGCGCAGGCCGTGGCTGCTGGCGCGCGGCGCGGCCTGGCCGAGGCTGCCGAGCAGGGCGCGCAGGTCGATCAGCTGCTGCAGCCATTCGCCGAGCAGCTTCCAGTGGCCGTTGAAGCGGTATTGCTCGGCCAGGCGCTGGCTGCTGCCGAGCAGGTGCCAGGCGATGGCGGCGATGGCGTCGTCCAGGGGCATCTCGGCGTCCAGCACCGGGGCCGGCAGGGCGACGCTGTAGCTGTTGGCGTCGAACAGGCGGTAGCCACGCTCGGCCTTGCTGATGTCGCAGGGCATCAGGGGCAGGTCGGCGGCCAGTTCGCGGGCCAGTTCCAGCAGCGCCTCGGGCTCGCCCTGGCGCAGTTCCAGCTCCAGCTCGCAGATTTCTTCCTCGGCCTTGCCGGCGATGACCTTGCCCAGGTCCAGGGCGGCTTCCACCACCACCTTGGCCTTGCCACGGCCCCAGGCGATCTCGGCGCGCTCGCGGACGAAGTCGGTGGTGAAGATCGGTGCCAGGGTCTTCTTGTCCAGGTCGGCGAGGCTGGCCGGCCAGCAGTCGTCACCCAGCTTCTTCGGGTCGAGCTTGGCCTTGGGCAGGTACCAGTCCCACTCGTTGCGCTCGGACAGCCCGGCCACGCTCTGGCCACGGCTCTTGAGGGTCTGGATGAACTGGTCGCCGTCGCGGCGCAGGCGCAGGGCGACCTTGGCCTGGGACAACTCCCGCCCGGGGGTGTCGTAGTACTGGTTGAAGAGCTCGCGCTTCTCCCAGCCGCTCTTGTTGCGTTTCTTCAGCAGCGGGTGGTCGCGGAGGGCTTCGAGGGTCTCGCGGCTGGCGCGGAGCTTGATTTCGGTTTCTTTTTGCATGGCCGGAGTTTTATCAATCGCAGCACGGGATGGCTGCCGAGGCCGTGAAGTCTACAGGAGGCCGAGGCGCCCTGCCGGGCGGTTTCGCCGGCGGGGCGTTGTCCCTATGATGAGCCCTCGTCCGTGGAGAAAGCCGATGCCCGTTCCAGACCTGAAGAGCCAGTTCGCCGCGCTGATCGCCGCGCCTTCGGTGAGCTGCACCCAGCCCGGCTGGGACCAGTCCAACCAGGCGGTGATCGACCTGCTGGCGGCCTGGCTGGGCGAGCTGGGCTTCCGTTGCGAGGTGCAGCAGGTGGCGCCCGGCAAGGCCAACCTGCTGGCCACCCTGGGCAGCGGACCCGGCGGCCTGGTGCTGGCCGGCCACAGCGATACCGTGCCCTTCGACGCCGCGCTGTGGAAGAGCGACCCGCTGCAGCTCACCGAGGCCGATGACCGCTGGTACGGGCTGGGCAGCTGCGACATGAAGGGCTTCTTCCCCCTGGTGATCGAGGCGGTGCGCACCCTGCGTGACCAGCCGTTGCGCCGCCCGCTGATCGTCCTGGCCACCTGCGACGAAGAGAGCTCGATGTCCGGCGCCCGTGCCCTGGCCGCCGCCGGGCAGCCGCTGGGCCGCGCCGCGGTGATCGGCGAGCCCACCGGGCTGAAGCCGATCCGCCTGCACAAGGGCGTGATGATGGAGCGCATCGACATCCTCGGGCAGAGCGGCCACTCCTCCGACCCGAGCCTGGGCCGCAGCGCCCTGGAGGCGATGCACGAGAGCATCGCCGCGCTGGTGGCCCTGCGCGGCGAGTGGCAGCGCACGTTCAACAACCCGCTGTTCAACGTGCCGCAGCCGACCCTCAATCTCGGCTGCATCCATGGCGGCGACAACCCCAACCGCATCTGCGGGCAGTGCAGCCTGGAGTTCGACCTGCGCCCGCTGCCGGGGATGGAGCCGGAGATGCTGCGCGCGGCCATCCGCCAGCGCCTGGCGCCACTTGCCGAGCGCCATGGCGTGGCCATCGACTACCAGCCCCTGTTCCCCGCCGTGCCGCCCTTCGAGGAGCCGGCCGGAAGTGATCTGGTACGCCTGGCCGAACGTCTCACCGGGCATGCCGCAGAAGCGGTGGCCTTCGGCACCGAAGCCCCGTATCTTCAGCAGCTCGGCTGCGAGACCCTGGTGCTCGGCCCCGGCGACATCGCCTGTGCCCACCAGCCCGATGAACACCTCGAACTGTCACGCATCGAGCCTACCGTGGCGCTGCTGCGCCAGCTCATCCAGCACTACTGCCTGAACCCCGCCGACAAGGCCTGACGAGGAGGGAATCCGTTGATGTTCCTGCGACGACGATAAACGCGACGCCCCCGACTCCGTTACCGGAGTAGCACCGCTCATTTCGCCAACGTCCACAGGCTCACGGAATCCATGCACGACTACGTCAACTGGCTGCGCCACGCATCGCCCTATATCAACGCCCACCGGGATTGCACCTTCGTGGTGATGCTGCCCGGCGAGGGCGTCGCCCATCCGAACTTCGGCAACATCGTCCACGACCTGGTGCTGCTGCACAGCCTGGGCGTGCGCCTGGTGCTGGTGCACGGCTCGCGCCCGCAGATCGAGGCGCGGCTGGCCGCGCGCGGGCTGACCCCGCACTTCCACCGCGACCTGCGCATCACCGACGGCCCGACCCTGGAGTGCGTGATCGACGCCGTGGGCCAGCTGCGCATCGCCATCGAGGCGCGCCTGTCCATGGACATCGCCGCCTCGCCCATGCAGGGCTCGCGCCTGCGCGTCACCGGCGGCAACTTCGTCACCGCGCGGCCCATAGGCGTCGTCGATGGCGTCGACTACCACCACACCGGCGAGGTGCGCCGCATCGACCGCAAGGGCATCAGCCGCCAGCTCGACGAGCGCTCCATCGTGCTGCTCTCGCCCCTGGGCTACTCGCCCACCGGGGAGATCTTCAACCTGGCCTGCGAGGACGTCGCCACCCGCGCCGCCATCGACCTGGGCGCGGACAAGCTGGTGCTGTTCGGCAGCGAGCGCGGGCTGATCGACGAATCCGGCAAGCTGGTGCGCGAACTGCGCCCGCAACAGGTGCCCGGCCACCTCGTGCGGCTGGGCAACAGCTACCAGGCCGAGCTGCTGGACGCCGCCGCCCAGGCCTGTCGCAGCGGGGTCAAGCGCAGCCACATGGTCAGCTATGCCGAGGACGGCTCGCTGCTCACCGAGCTGTTCACCCGCGACGGTGGCGGCACCCTGGTGGACCAGGAGCAGTTCGAGTCCCTGCGCGAAGCCACCATCGACGACGTCGGCGGGCTGATCGACCTGATCACCCCGCTGGAGGACCAGGGCATCCTCGTGCGCCGCTCCCGCGAGGTGCTGGAGCGCGAGATCGGCCAGTTCACCATCGTCGAGCGCGACGGCCACATCATCGCCTGTGCGGCGCTCTATCCCATCGCCGACTCCGATGCGGGCGAGCTGGCGTGCCTGGCGGTGAACCCCGAGTACCGCCACGGCGGCCGTGGCGACGAGCTGCTGGAGCGCATCGAGGACCGCGCCCGTGCACTGGGCCTGAAGACCCTCTTCGTGCTCACCACGCGCACCGCGCACTGGTTCCGCGAGCGCGGGTTCCAGCCCAGCGGCGTGGAAAGCCTGCCGGCGGCACGTGCCTCGCTCTACAACTACCAGCGCAACTCGAAGATCTTCGAAAAGGTGCTCTGAGGCTGCTCCTACAGAACTGAGGGCGCGTGCCGTAGAGTGTGCCGTGCGCACCTTCGCACGGTGCTTCCGGCGAGCTCCAGGTGCGCGCAGCACACCCTACGTCTGGAGTGAGCGACGGCTGCCCGCTCCGAGGCCCCTCTTCCAGTGGACTCGTGAAAGGGCCCGGCACCGAGCAGGGCCCATCGCGGCTGAAGCCGCTCCCACAGGGGGGAGTCCCGCTCACCCCATCAGGGCAGTATCGCGAACACCCGCGCCGGGAAGCCGGTGCCCCGGGCGATCTTCGGGAAGCTCACGACCACCAGCGCGCCGGCTTCCGGCACCTGGTCCAGGTTGGCCAGCAGCTCGATCTGGTAGTGGTCCTTGCCGAGGATGTAGGACTCCAGGGAGTAGTCGTCCTTGCTGGTGGCGATGCCCGGGTCGGTGTCCGTGGTCTCGTGGCCGGAGGCGGTGATCTTGCGGGTCTCGTAGAGGTAGACCAGCGCCTCCTTGCTCCAGCCCGGGTAGTGGGCCACGCCCTGGGCGTCGGCGTTCTGGATCTTCTCCTGGCTCGGCCAGCGCTTGGACCAGTCGCTGCGCAGGGCCACGAAGGCGCCTTCGGGCACCGGGCCGTGCTTGGCCTCCCAGGCCTTCACGTCGGCCAGGGTCAGTACGTAGTCGGGGTTCTTCGCCGCCTGCTGGTGGATGTCCAGCACCACCAGCGGCAGCAGCTGTTCCTTCACGTCGATCTGGTCGATGCCGCGCAGGCCCTTGTGGAAGTGCACCGGCGGGTCGACATGGGTGCCCCACTGGCCGACGTGGGTGTAGAGGTCCACCTGGAAGCCGTCCTTGTCGACGGTGTAGAGCGTCTTGCGCTGGGCGTTCTCGAAGCCCTTCCAGTGCGGCACCTGCTCGTCGTAGGCATGGGTCAGGTCGACCCAGGTCTTGGCTTTCAGGGTGGCGTAGGTGTCCCAGAGGCCGGGTTGCGCGGCCTGGGCCAGCAGCGGCAGGGACAGTGAGGCGGTGAGGGCCAGGCGGCCCAGGGTGCGTATCGACATGCGTGACCTTCTCCATGGTTGGGACCGGGCCGGTATGGGCGCTCTGCCTATACTGGCTGACTCATAACTTAGAAGGGGATGCGCGATGTCGTCTAAGCACTTGATCGAATATGAACATGCCAGTCCGGAAGTCCGCGCCGTCTACGACGACATCATGGCGACGCGCCAGGTCGACCAGGTCAACAACTTCTGGAAGGCCCTGGCCCAGCACCCGGACAACCTGCGCCGCACCTGGGAGAGCCTGAAGCAGGTGATGGCCCCCGGCGCGCTGGACCCGCTGACCAAGGAGCTGCTCTACGTGGCCGTCAGCGTCACCAACAACTGCGCGTACTGCATCGGCTCGCACACGGCGGCGGCGCGCAAGGCGGGGATGACCGAGGCGATGTTCGGCGAGCTGCAGGCGGTGATCGGCATGGCCAACGAGACCAACCGGCTGGCGACGGGTTATCGGGTTCCGCTGGACGCGGCGTTTCGCGAGGACTGATTCAGGCGATCCGCGAGGGGCGCTGCAGCTCGTACTGGTCGTGGCCGTCGTCCCAACCCGCTTCCCAGGCCGCGGCGAGGACTTCGGCGGGGTAGGGTTGCTGGTCGATCGTCTGGCCGGTGAGGCCCGCCATGTAGCCTTGCTGGTAGGCCTTGTTGAGGCTTTCCAGGCTCCATTGCTGGCTGTCTTGGGGGTGGGCGTCTGGGGCCGCCATGGGCAAAGCTCGCAGGCTCTGGATTTGTGCTCATGCTAGCTGCCGGTTTTCCGGCGCGGGTGGCCGCCTGTCCCGCTTCGAGCCCCAGCTTGTCGGTTTTGTGACGGGGCGCGCCTTTTCAGGGCGCAGGGCTGCGCGGGTGGCTTTAGGTGGCGGGTTGCGGCGTGTCGTGCGCCGGGCGCAGGGGCGTCGGGCCCCGCCTCGCGCGGTGGCTGGGCGAGGCGTCGTACACCCTACGCCATTCCACGTGCGGGTTTGGGCTTTCGCAGGGTGGGTAGAGCGCAGCGAAACCCACCGTTGCGGTGGGCTCCTGCGGGGGTCAGTTGCTCAGCAAGCCGAGGATGCTGGCCTGGTAGGCGGCGACGAAGGTGTCGAAGTCGACGTCGGGCTCGGCTTCCAGGCGCGCCTGTTCCTCCAGGGATTCGCGCGCCATGGCTTCGAGGCGAGCCTGGTCGTCCGGGGCCAGGGCCTCGGCGCGGAAATACGCGGCGTGCAGGCGGCTCTGGCGCAGGGAGAACTCGCTGAAGCTCTCGCCACGTTCGCGCAGCTCGGCCAGCACCTGTGCCGACGGCGTGAGGCGGGTGTCCTCGACCTTGAGGCGCTGGGCCTGCAGGGCTTCGGCATGGGCCTGGCCGCCCTGGGCGCGGTCCAGCAGGTCGGCGGTGCGGGCGATCTGGTCGAGCAGCTCGAAGGCCCATTCCTTGAGGCCGATCTCCTGGCCGTTGCGCTGCAGGTGCAGGCCGGGGCGACGGCCTTCCTTGACCACGCGCTGGAAGTTGTCGGTGCAGTCGCGGCACTCGCCGCCGGCCAGGGGCGGGCTGTCCTGCAGGGCGCAGAACAGCAGGAAGGCGTCGAGGAAACGCGACTCGGCCAGGTCGATGCCCAGCGGCAGGAAGGGGTTGATGTCCAGGCAGCGCACTTCGACGTACTGCACGCCACGGGCCATCAGCGCCTGGATCGGGCGCTCGCCGGTGTAGGTGACGCGTTTCGGGCGGATCGAGGAGTAGTACTCGTTCTCGATCTGGATGACGTTGGTGTTCAGCTGCACCCATTCGCCGTCACGCTTGGTGCCGATCTCGGCATAGGGCGGGTAGGGCGTGGACACGGCCTGGCGCAGGCTCGACAGGTAGCTGTCGAGGCTGTTGTAGCAGGGCGTGAGGCCGGACTGGGCATTGTTCTGGTAGCCCAGGTCGCTCATGCGCAGGCTGGTGGCCCAGGGCAGGAACAGGGTGTCGGCGTCGAGGCGGTCGAGGTCGTGGGGGCGGCCGCGGAGGAAGTTCTGGTCCAGCGCCGGCGCCGCGCCGAACAGGTACATCAGCAGCCAGCTGTAGCGCCGGAAGTTGCGGATCATCGCGATGTAGCGCGCGGACTGGAAGTCACGGTCGCTCTGCGGATCGCCTTCGGCCTCCTTGAGCAGCGGCCACAGGGCTTCGGGCAGGGAGAAGTTGTAGTGGATGCCGGCGATGCACTGCATGGTCTTGCCATAGCGCACGGCCAGGCCTCGGCGGTAGACGTACTTCAGGCGGCCGATGGGCGAGGTGCCGTAGCGGGCGATCGG
The DNA here is from genome assembly GCF_003234055.1 of Pseudomonas sp. 57B-090624. Taxonomy (NCBI): domain Bacteria; kingdom Pseudomonadati; phylum Pseudomonadota; class Gammaproteobacteria; order Pseudomonadales; family Pseudomonadaceae; genus Pseudomonas; species Pseudomonas sp. 57B-090624. Next base: position 87,108 of record NZ_QKRU01000014.1, on the reverse strand, counting down.
TATGACCTCCTCGCTGGGCAGGCGGCCAGGCATCGAGGCGCTCCACAGCAGCTCGCCGTCGAGCTTCTGGTAGGTGAAGCGGTGGATCTTCTCCAGGTCCGCCAGGGTCGCCGCCGGGTCGTGCTCGGTGGGGGTGATGAACTCCAGCAGCGACTCGGAATAGTCGGTGGTGATCTGCGGGTTGGTCAGCGCGGAACCGACGGCCACCGGGTGTGGGGTCAGGGCCAGCTGGCCGTTGCCGTCGACGCGCAGGCATTCGCGCTCGATGCCGTGCAGGCACTGGGTCAGCAGGGACAGGTGGGCACGCTCGCCCAGCAATGCCAGGCGGCGGGAGAGAAGGTCGCTCAATTTGGAATCCTGTGGGTCCCAGGGACAGTCGCCCCAATATGAGGGTGGACTGGTCGGTCTACAAGGGGCGGACATGACTGCGTTGTCGCTTCGTCCAGAATAGAGCGTCGCCGTCCTGGCGCTTACAGCTGGGCGAAGGTGCCTTGCCCTTTAGCGACCAGCTTGTCGCCCTGCAGCACATCGGCCTCGACCACCAGGGTCCGCGAGCCGGCGTGCACCACCCGCGCGCGGCAGAGGATGTCACCCTCGGCCACGGGGCGGATGTAGTTGATCTTGCATTCGATCGTGGCGCTGCGCCGCTCGAAGCCATGGACGCTGGTGCAGGCCAGGCCCATGGCGATGTCGAGCAGCGAGAAGATGGCTCCGCCGTGCATCACCTGGCCGCGATTGCGCAGGTGCTCGGCCATGGACAGGCGCGCCTCGGCGACGCCGTCGCCCAGGCTGACCGGTTCGATGCCCAGCAGCTTGCTGTAGGCGCTGGCGGTGTGCAGGTCGGAGACTTCCATCAGCTCACTTCTTCTTGATCTGCTTGGCGTTGGCGAACAGCGAGGCCATGGCGTTGTTCGCCGGCGCCGCCTGCTGCTGGCGCGGGGCACCCCGATCGGGACGCTGGCCGCCCTGCGGACGACCGCCGCCGCGCGGGCCCTCGACCTTCTCGCCGGGGGTGTCGCTCATGCGCATGGACAGGCCGACGCGGTTGCGCGGGATGTCCACCTCCATGACCTTGACCTTGACGATGTCGCCGGCCTTGACCACCTCGTACGGGTCCTTGACGAACTTCTCCGACAGCGCGGAGATGTGCACCAGGCCGTCCTGGTGGACGCCGATGTCGACGAAGGCGCCGAAGTTGGTGACGTTGGTCACCACGCCTTCGAGCACCATGCCGGGCTTGAGGTCCTTGAGGCTCTCAACGCCTTCCTGGAACTCGGCGGTCTTGAACTCCGGGCGCGGGTCGCGGCCGGGCTTGTCGAGTTCCTTGAGGATGTCGGTGACGGTCGGCAGGCCGAAGGTCTCGTCGGTGAACTTGGCCGGGTCGAGGCGCTTGAGGAAGGCGGAGTCGCCGATCAGCGAGCGCACGTCGCGGCCGGTGCCCTCGGCGATGCGCTGCACCAGCGGGTAGGTCTCCGGGTGCACCGCCGAGGCATCCAGCGGGTTGTCGCCGTTCATCACGCGGAGGAAGCCGGCGGCCAGCACGTAGGTCTTCTCGCCCAGGCGGCTGACGTTCTTCAGCTCTTCGCGGGTCTTGAAGGCGCCGTTGGCGTCGCGGTGGGCGACGATGTTCTGCGCCAGGGTCGCGTTGAGGCCGGAGATGCGCGCCAGCAGGGCGGCGGAGGCGGTGTTCACGTCCACGCCCACGGCGTTCACGCAGTCCTCGACCACGGCGTCCAGGCTGCGTGCCAGCTGCAGCTGGGAGACGTCGTGCTGGTACTGGCCGACGCCGATGGATTTCGGCTCGATCTTCACCAGTTCGGCCAGCGGGTCCTGCAGGCGGCGGGCGATGGACACCGCGCCGCGCAGGGACACGTCCAGCTCGGGGAACTCCTTGGCGGCCAGTTCCGAGGCCGAGTACACCGATGCGCCGGCCTCGCTGACCATGATCTTGGTCATCTTCAGGCCCGGCATCTTGCTGATCAGCTCGCCGGCCAGCTTGTCGGTCTCGCGGCTGGCGGTGCCGTTGCCGATGGCGATCAGGTCGACGCCGTGCTTGGCGCAGAGCTTGCCGAGGGTGGCCAGGGTGTCATCCCACTTGTTGTGCGGGACGTGCGGGTAGACGGTGGCGGTCTCCAGCAGCTTGCCGGTGGCGTCGACCACGGCGACCTTGCAGCCGGTGCGCAGGCCCGGGTCCAGGCCCAGGGTGGCGCGCGGGCCGGCCGGGGCAGCCAGCAGCAGGTCATGAAGGTTGCGGGCGAAGACGTTGATCGCCTCGGTCTCGGCGCCTTCGCGCAGCTCACCCAGCAGGTCGGTCTCCAGATGGGTGTAGAGCTTCACCTTCCAGGTCCAGCGCACCACCTCGCCCAGCCATTTGTCGGCGGCGCGGCCCTGGTCCTTCACGCCGAAGCGCTCGCCGATCATCACCTCGCAGGGGTGCATGGTGCCGGGCAGCTCCTCGCCGACCTTCAGCGCGACGCTGAGCACGCCCTCGTTGCGGCCGCGGAAGATCGCCAGCGCGCGGTGCGACGGTGCGCCCTTGAGGGGCTCGTCGTGCTCGAAGTAGTCGCTGAACTTGGCGCCTTCCTGTTCCTTGCCGGGAACCAGGCGGGCGGTCAGGGTGGCGTTGTCCTTGAGGAAGCCGCGCAGGCTGGCCAGCAGCGTGGCGTCCTCGGCGAAGCGCTCCATGAGGATGTACTTGGCGCCTTCGAGCACCGCCTTGGTGTCGGCGAAGCCCTTTTCGGCATCGATGAAGCGCGCGGCTTCGGTTTCCGGTGCCAGGGTCGGGTCGGCGAACAGCGCGTCGGCCAGCTCGCCGAGACCGGCTTCCAGGGCGATCTGGCCCTTGGTGCGGCGCTTCTGCTTGTACGGCAGGTAAAGGTCTTCGAGGCGGGTCTTGGTGTCGGCCAGCTTGATCTCGCGGGCCAGTTCCGGGGTCAGCTTGCCCTGCTCCTCGATGCTGGCGAGGATCGCGCCACGGCGATCCTCCAGCTCGCGCAGGTAGCGCAGGCGCTCTTCCAGGGTACGCAGCTGGGTGTCGTCCAGGCTGCCGGTGACTTCCTTGCGGTAGCGGGCGATGAAGGGAACGGTGGAGCCTTCATCGAGCAGGGCGACGGCGGCGGCGACTTGTTGCGGGCGCACGCCCAGCTCTTCAGCGATACGGTTGTTGATGCTTTCCATATGAAAAAGACACACCTGATGACCAACGAAAGACCGGCCGGGCCTGGCCCTGGCCGGGAAACAAGCGGCGCATTATAAACACCCCGTTGCGCTGGCCAGGGAACCGTTCGGGGAAAAATCTGCTAACAATGGTCGAGCCGCGCGACACCGGTGCTGAGTAATAATGCCGCGCTTGAGAAACCAGGAGAGAACATGAGCAGCATCCCCAATGCCGAGGGCGAAAAGATCCTGATCGTCGACGACGACGCGCGTCTGCGTCGCTTGCTCGAGCGCTTTTTCGAAGAGCAGGGCTACCGCGTGCGCGCGGTGGAGAACGTCGAGCAGATGGACCGCCTGCTGGCCCGCGAGCTGTTCCACCTCGTGGTCCTGGACCTGATGCTGCCGGGCGAGGACGGCCTGTCCGCCTGCCGCCGCCTGCGCGCGTCGAACAACCAGGTGCCGATCATCATGCTCACCGCCAAGGGCGACGAGTCCAGCCGTATCCAGGGCCTGGAACTGGGCGCCGACGACTACCTGGCCAAGCCGTTCAACCCGCGCGAGCTGCTGGCGCGGATCAAGGCCGTGCTGCGCCGCCAGGCGCCCCAGGTGCCCGGCGCCCCGGCCGCTGCCGACGAGAGCGTCACCTTCGGCGAGTACGAGCTGTCCCTGGCCACCCGCGAGCTGAAGAAGGGCGAGGACGTGCACATGCTCACCACCGGTGAGTTCGCCGTGCTCAAGGCCCTGGTCCAGCACGCCCGCGAGCCGCTGACCCGCGACAAGCTGATGAACCTCGCCCGTGGCCGCGAGTGGGACGCCCTGGAGCGCTCCATCGACGTGCAGATATCCCGCCTGCGCCGGCTGATCGAGCCCGACCCGTCCAAGCCCCGCTACATCCAGACCGTCTGGGGTGTCGGCTACGTGTTCGTGCCCGACGGCAACAAGTGACCTCCCCCCGCCGCGCCCGTATCCCGGGCGCGGCACTGCCTTGCAAGGCGCCTGAGCCTCCTGCCCGGAAAACCCGATGAAAGCGCCGTACTGGTTCCCGCAGAGTTTCTTCTCCCGCACCCTCTGGCTGGTGCTCATCGTCGTGCTGTTTTCCAAGGCGCTGACCCTGGTCTACCTGATGATGAACGAGGACGTCCTCGTGGACCGCCAGTACAGCCACGGCGCCGCGCTGACCCTGCGTGCCTACTGGGCGGCCAGCGAATCCGAGCGCGACGACCTGGCACGCGCCGCCGGCCTCAAGCGGGTGACCAGCGACGCCGTGCCGCCCAGCGAGCAGCACTGGCCCTACAGCGAGATCTTCGAGCGGCAGATGCAGACCGAGCTCGGCCCCGAGACCGAGGTGCGCCTGCGCGCCAAGAGCCCGCCGGCGCTCTGGGTGCGGGCCCCGGCGCTGGGCCCCGACTGGGTGCGCATCCCGCTTTATCCACACCCCTTGCGCGGGCAGCGCATCTGGAGCGTGCTCGGCTGGTTCCTCGGCATCGGCCTGCTGTCCACTGCCGCCGCCTGGATCTTCGTGCGCCAGCTCAACGCCCCGCTCAAGCGCCTGGTGTTCGCCGCCCGCCAGCTCGGCCAGGGTCGCAGCGTGCGCCTGCCGGTGAGCGACACGCCCAGCGAGATGACCGAGGTCTACCGCGCCTTCAACCAGATGGCCGAGGACGTCGAGCAGGCCGCCCGCGAGCGCGAGCTGATGCTGGCCGGCGTCTCCCACGACCTGCGTACCCCGTTGACGCGGTTGCGCCTGTCCCTGGAGCTGATGAGCAGCGACAGCGAGTTCACCGAGGACATGGTTCGCGACATCGAGGACATGGACGCCATCCTCGACCAGTTCCTCGCCTTCATCCGCGACGGTCGCGACGAGCGCCAGGAAGAGCTCGACCTCGGCGAGCTGGTACGCGAGGTGGTGGCCCCCTACAACCAGCACGAGGAGCGCGTGCGCCTGTGCCTGGAGCCGGTGCCTCCGTTCCCCCTGCGGCGCGTGTCGGTCAAGCGCCTCTTGACCAACCTGATCGAGAACGCGCTGCGCTATGGCGGCAACGGCGTCGAAGTGGCCGCCTTCGTGGCGGGCGATCACACCGCCCCCTATGTCGTCCTCAGCGTGCTCGACCGTGGCCAGGGCATCGACCCGGCCGAGCTGGGCGACATCTTCAACCCCTTCATCCGCGGCGACCGCGCCCGTGGCGGCAAGGGCACCGGCCTGGGCCTGGCCATCGTCAAGCGCATCGCCGCGCTGCACGGCGGCAGCGTCGAGCTGCGCAACCGTTCCGGCGGTGGGCTGGAAGCCCGCGTGTGCCTGCCCCTGGGCCTGCTGCTGCCCCGCGACGCCGCCTGACAGCCCCGCACGGCGGGGCTCGCGTTCATCCGCGACGCCTTCCGTCAGGCTGCGACGCGGGCTCGTTGTTGCATAGTGTCACTTTGCCCTGACCCACGTACTCTAGGCGCCCTGGACTATCCTCCCGCGTGCGTAGACTTGAGGTCAGAATGCCCGCCGCTAAAGCCCGCTTGCCCAACTGGACCTGGTGGTCGTCACTGCCGTTGCTGCACCTCGCCACCTGGGTCTCCCTGGGCACCCAGGTTTCCGGCGGCGTCGCGCTCTGGTACCTGCCCTTTTCCCTGGGGCTGGTGGCGTGCCTCTGGTGGGGCCCTCGGGTACTGCTCGCGGTCTTCCTCAACGCCGTCCTGAGCGCACCGCTCTGGGGCCTGGACTGGCGCCTCGCGCCTTTCTACGCCCTGCCCGAGACCCTCAGCATCGGTGTCGGCTGGCTGCTTTTGCGGCCGCCGCGCTTCGATGTCGCCCTGCCGGATTTCGCCAGCCTGCTGCGCTTCATGCTGCTCGGCGTGCTGGTGCCCGTGACCCTGGTGGCCATCGGCGTGCAGGGCAGTCTGGTGCTCACCGGGGTGATCGCCCCCGAGGCCTGGGGCACCGCCAGCCTGCTGATGTGGCTGGGCGACAGCCTCACCACCCTGGTGGTCTGCCTGCCGCTGCTCACCTACCTCACCCCCTGGTTGCGCCGTCGACGCTGGGCGCTGGGCGCCTTCGCGCCGCTGGCCGAGTCCATGCTGCGCCTGCCCCCCTGGCCCTTGCTGGTGGTGCTGGTCATCGCCTTGCCGCTGGCGATCGCGGTGATGCCGCTGTTGCTGACCCTGCCCCTGATCGGCCTGGTGATGCTCAGCCTGGCCCTCACCCGGGGGTTCCCCGGCGCCCTCTGCGGCGCCGGCCTGGCCACCGCCACCGTGCTCTCGCTGCCGCTCCTGCGGGAGCTGGGCGAGGCCCCGCAGTGGCTGGAGCCGCAGCGCATCGAGCTGCACCTGAGCGTGCTGCTGCTGATGGTCTCCACCCTGCTGGTGGGGCGGACCCTCAGCGACCTGCGCCTGGAACTGCGCCGTCGCGCCGAGATGCAGCAGGCCCTGGCCATGAACAGCCTGGCCCTCGAGGCCAGCCCGCTCGGCGTGATCATCGTCGACGCGCGCCAGCCCGACTTCCCGCTCACCTACTGCAACCCCGCCTTCCTGCGCATCACCGGCTACAGCCGCCACGAAGTGCTGGGGCGCAACTGTCGCTTCCTGGTCGGCCACGACCGCAACCAGCCCGAGCTGCCGCGCCTGCTGGCGGCCATCCGGCGCGGCGAGCCGTGCCAGGCGATCCTGCGCAATTACCGCAAGGACGGCAGCCTGTTCTGGAACGAGGTGACCCTGGCGCCGATGCACGACGACCAGGGCATCAGCCATTTCGTCGCCCTGCAGCACGATGTCAGCCGCCGCGAACTGCTCGCCGAGGAACTGGGCCTGCGCCGCGAGGAGCTGATGCGCCAGACCCACCTGCTGAGCCAGACCGAGGCCATCGCCGACATCGGCGGCTGGGTGCTGGAATTGCCCAGCGAGCAGATGTTCTGGAGCGAGGGCACCTTCCGCATCTACGACCTGGAGCCGGTGGGCGGCGCGCCCAACCTGGAACAGGCGATGAACTACTTCGACGAGGACAGCCGCGCCCGGGCCCGCGCCACCCTCGATCACGTGCTGCGCAGCGCCGATCCCTTCGACATCGAGCTGCGTGTCGTCACCGCCAAGAGCAACTACCGCTGGGTGCGCCTCAAGGGCCTGGCCGAGCACGACGGCGAGCGGGTCATCCGCATCTACGGCGCGATCCAGGACCTCACCGAGCAGAAGCGCGCCGAGCGTCGCCAGCGCGAGCGCGAGGAGCATCTGCACCTGTTCTTCGAGGCGCCGCTGATCGGCATGGCCCTGTGCTCGCCCGAACACTGCTGGGAAGAGGTCAACTTCAAGCTCTGCAGCATCCTCGGGCGTTCCCGCGAGATGCTCCAGGGCGCCGACTGGATGAGCATCACCCACCCCGACGACCGTGGCGCCGAGCAGGCCCTGCTGCACCAGGTGCGCAGCGCCCAGCGCGACGGCTACGAACTGGACAAGCGCTTCCTGCGGCCCGACGGGAGCGTCGTCGATACCCGCGTCAACGTCCGCGCGGTGCGCGATGGCGACGGTCGCATGTACGCCCTGCTGGCCCTGGTGGAAGACGTCAGCGCCCGGCGCGAGGCCGAGGCGCGCTACCGCATCCTGGTGGAGCACGCCCCCGAGGCGATCCTGGTGTTCGACGTCGAGCGCGGCATCACCGAGGCCAACGAAAACGCCGCGCGCCTCTACGGGCTGCCCCGCGAGCAGCTGATCGGGCGCATGCCCACCAGCTTCAGCCCGCCGCTGCAGGCCGACGGGCGTCCCTCGCGGGACGTCGGCCAGGCCCACGCCCAGGCCGCGCTGGCCGGCGAGGCACCGGTGTTCGAATGGCTGATGCGTGATGTCGCCGGCCGCGTGCGCCCCTGCGAAGTGCGCCTGGTGCGCCTGCCCGGCGGCGCGGCGCCGCTGATCCGCCTGAGCATCACCGACATCTCCGAGCGCCAGCGCTACCAGCGCGAGATCGAGCGCCTGGCCTACAGCGACGAACTTACCGGCCTGCCCAACCGCCGCCTGCTGCTCGACCGCCTGCAGCACGCCATGGCCCGTGAGGTGCGCGAGGGCCGCTTCGGCGCCCTGCTGTTCATCGACCTGGACCACTTCAAGACGGTCAACGACAGCCTCGGCCACCCGGTGGGCGACGCGCTGCTGCGCGAGGTCACCGCGCGCCTGGCCAGCTGCCTGCGCGCCGAGGACACCCTGGCGCGGCTGGGCGGCGACGAGTTCGTGGTGCTGCTCGAGGCCCTGGGCGAACACCCCGAGGCGGCCGCCGAACACGCCGCCGAGGTGGGCACCAAGCTGCTCCACAGCCTGCATGGCAGCTGTCGCATCGGCGAGCACGAGCTGTCGGTCAGCGCCAGCATCGGCATCGCCCTGCACCCCTTCGAGCGCCAGGGTGCGGCGGACGTCCTCAAGCAGGCCGACACCGCCATGTACCGGGCCAAGCAGGGCGGCCGCAATGCGCTGCACTTCTTCGCCCCGGCCATGCAGGCCGCCATCGACCAGCGCCTGCAGTTGCAGAGCGAGCTGCGCCAGGCCGTGGCGCGCGAGCAGCTGTTCCTCGAGTTCCAGCCGCAGCTGGCCCTGGCCGACGAGCGTGTGGTCGGTGCCGAGGCGCTGCTGCGCTGGCGCAGCCCCACGCGCGGTGTGGTGCCGCCTGCCCAGTTCATCGCCCTGGCGGAGGAGACCGGGCTGATCCTCGAACTCAGCGACTGGGTGCTCGACCGCGCCTGCGCCGCCCTGGCCCAGTGGCTGCCGCGCTGGCCGGAGCTGGTCATGGCCATCAACATCAGCCCGCGCGACCTGCGCCAGGGTGATTTCGTCGCCCGGGTCAGCGACTGCCTGCAGCGCCATGGCGTACCGGCCCAGCGCCTGGAGCTGGAGATCACCGAAGGCAGCCTGCTGGAGGACGTCGAGCAGTGCATCGCCGCCATGCAGGCACTCAAGGGCCTGGGCGTGCGCTTCGCCATCGACGATTTCGGCACCGGCTATTCCTCGCTCACCTACCTCAAGCGCCTGCCGCTGGACCGCCTGAAGATCGACCGCAGCTTCGTCGAAGGCCTGGAACAGGCCGGCAGCGACGCCGCGCTGGTGGACACCATCCTCGCCATCGGCCACAACCTCGGCCTGGAGTGCATCGCCGAAGGCATCGAGGCCAGCGGCCAGCACCAGAGCCTGCGCGCCCTGGGCTGCGCCCTCGGCCAGGGTTTCCACTTCAGCCCGCCGCTGGACGAGGCCGCCTTCGTCGACTGGCTGGGGCAGCGCGCCCCGTGAGCCTGTTGCCGCATCCAGGAATGCCGGGGCCGGCCCTGCAAAGCGTCGGTGCTGGTCTTAACTTCAGCTGGGGTCGCCACCTGGACATCGGCCTGGTGGCGGCCAATACCCTCGAGGATGGGGTGCCCGACCAGGATGGTGGACAGGTCCTGGCGCAGATCGTCATCCGTCAACCCGTTCTTCCCAGGAGACCCACGTAATGACCACGCTGCTGCTGTACAAGGACATCAAGGCGCTGAACCGCGAGGAGCACCGCTCGCTGAAGCTCGCCAGCCTCCAGAACAGCGAATTCGCCGCCGGCACCCATCTGGTGCCGCTGGCCGGCCTGGAGTTCTTCCAGGCCTCCCGTCACTACCCGATCGTGTTCATCGGCGAGGGCGCCCAGGCCGTGCCCATCGCCCTGCTGGGCCTGAAGGCCGGCCACAACGGCTACGTCGACGCCAACAACCTGTGGCAGGAGAACTGCTACATCCCGGCCTTCGTGCGCCGTTACCCGTTCGTCCTGGCCCAGGACAGTGCGGAGAACTTCACCGTCTGCTTCGACGCCGCCTACTCGGGCTGGAACGAGCAAGAGGGCCGCGAGCTGTTCGACGAGGAAGGCCGGAACAGCCCCTTCCTCGAAGAGATGATCCACTTCCTGCAGAACTTCACCACCGAGATGGAGCGCACCCGCCGCTTCGTCGACACGCTCAACGAACTGGAGCTGCTGTCCCCGCGCAGCCTCAAGCTCAGCCACAGCAATGGCGAGAGCTTCGTGCTCAGCGACTTCCTGGCGGTGGACGAGGAGCGCTTCCTGGCCCTTCCCGACGACAAGGTGCTGGAGCTGCACAAGTCCGGTTTCCTCGGCTGGATCTATGCCCACCTGATCTCCCTGGGCAACGCCAACCAGCTGTTCGCGCATTACCTGGCGAAGAAGGCTGCCGGCGAAACCACCCCCCATTGATGGGGGACGGCTCCACTCCCGGCCGGGGGCGGAGCCTGCTTCAGCGCAACGACTTCCTTGATGCGTCCGTAGGTCGGGTGAGGCCCGGCGGCTTTTGTGTGGGCGCTGGATGGGCTCGGCGTATGGCGGAATGTAGGGTGGACCCCGCTTCACCGGTCCACCATGGGGTGCTGGGCATGACTACCGGCTTCCCGGCACCTCCACCGCGTGGGTTTCGCCGAGCTCTACCCACCCTACGGAAGTCCATCGCCTCGTCGGGAGAGCGATGGGTGGGCTCAGCCCTTGCCCTTGGTGCGGGTCATGTTGGGGCCGGCACTTTTTTCCAGGTGTTCGATGATGATCCCGGCGACGTCCTTGCCGGTGGTCACTTCGATGCCTTCCAGGCCGGGTGAGGAGTTCACCTCCATCACCAGCGGGCCGTGGTTGGAGCGCAGGATGTCGACACCGGCCACCGACAGGCCCATGACCTTGGCGGCGCGGATGGCGGTCATGCGTTCCTCCGGGGTGATCTTGATCAGGCTGGCGCTGCCGCCCCGGTGCAGGTTGGAACGGAACTCGCCCGGCTTGGCCTGGCGCTTCATCGAGGCGATGACCTTGTCGCCCACGACGAAGCAGCGGATGTCGGCGCCGCCGGCCTCGCGGATGTACTCCTGCACCATGATGTTCTGCTTCAGGCCCATGAAGGCCTCGATCACCGATTCGGCCGCCTTCTCCGTCTCGCACAGCACCACGCCTATGCCCTGGGTGCCTTCCAGCACCTTGATCACCAGCGGGGCGCCGTTGACCATGCGGATCAGGTCGGGGATGTCGTCGGGGGAGTGGGCGAAGCCGGTCACCGGCAGGCCGATGCCCTTGCGCGAGAGCAGCTGCAGGGAGCGCAGCTTGTCCCGCGAGCGGCTGATGGCCACCGACTCGTTGAGGGGGAACACGCCCATCATCTCGAACTGGCGCAACACGGCGCAGCCGTAGAAGGTCACCGAGGCGCCGATGCGCGGGATCACCGCGTCGAAGCCTTCCAGCGGCTGGCCGCGGTAGTGGATCTGCGGCTTGTGGCTGGCGATGTTCATGTACGCGCGCAGGGTGTCGATCACCTGGATCTCGTGCCCGCGCTGCTGGCCGGCCTCCACCAGGCGACGGGTCGAATACAGACGCGGGTTGCGCGACAGCACGGCAATTTTCATTGGGCACCTGGAAGGGAGTCGAAGGCCGGTAGGGTCGGCTTGTCCTGTACGTAGCTAAGGGCCGGGTTGACCACCAGTTGGCCGTCCACCAGGGCTTTGGAGCCGATCAGCACGCGGTAGCGCATGGTCTTGCGACAGGCCAGGGTGAACTCGATCGGCCAGGCGCGATCGCCCAGGGCGACCGTGGTGCTGATCACATAGCGGCTCTGGGCCTGGCCGTTGGAGCTCTTGATGGTCTTCACCGAGACCACCTGCGCCTCGCAGCGATGGCGCCGCTGCACCAGGGTGCCGAGGTGCGCGGTGAAGCGCACCCAGCGCTGGCCGTCGCGCTCGAAGGGCACGATGTCGCTGGCATGCAGGGTGGAGGTGCTGGCCCCGGTGTCGATCTTGGCGCGCAGGCCGACCATGCCGAGTTCGGGCAGGGCTATCCATTCACGCAGGCCGATCACGGAGAGTTGGTCGAACGTCTTCAAAGCAGGCTTTCCGGTAAAGTTGTCGGCATTCTAGTTGCCCCTTGTGACAACTGCATCCGGCCCGGCGTGCGCCCGGGAGGCAAATTTCCAGGTTGCGATGCCGTGCAGCCTGCCAGCATGGAAACCGAGGCATGAGCGACAAAGACGACGACAAGGTGCGCCTGGACAAGTGGCTGTGGGCGGCGCGTTTCTACAAGACCCGCGCGCTGGCCAAGGAGGCCATCGAGGGCGGCAAGGTCCACCACCGGGGTGAGCGCTGCAAGCCGGGCAAGGAGCCGCGCATCGGTGACCAATACGTGATCCGTACCGGCTTCGAGGAGCGCACCGTGGTGGTCCGCGCCCTTTCCGTGGTGCGCCGGGGCGCGCCCGAGGCGCAGACGCTCTACGAGGAGACCGCCGAGAGCATCGCCCGCCGCGAGGAGGCGGCGGCCCTGCGCAAGGCCGGCGCCCTGGGCGTGCAGACCGAGGGCCGGCCGACCAAGAAGCAGCGCCGGCAGATCCACTACCTGCGCGGCGGCTCCGGCGATTTCGAGGGCTAGCGCAGGCGCTTGTCGTCCAGCAGCGACAGGCGGTTGAGCAACGGCACGCGGCTGCCCAGGCGCATGGCCGGGCTGGCCAGCCAGGCCAGCACGCGGGCGAGGTGGTCGCCCGCCGGGGTGCACCAGCCCCAGGCCAGCACCAGCAGGGTGATGAACAGGCCGCCGACCAGGTCGTCCGCCAGCCAGTGGGCACCGGCCACCAGGCGCGGCAGCATCATCGCGGTGGCCAGGGCGACTACCGTCACGCGGTTCCAGCCCCGGGCGAAGATCGCCATGAACAGGCCCCAGAGCATCAGCACCGAGGCGTGGTCGCCGGGGAAGCTGCGGCTGGAACGGTCCTTCACTTCGAACACGCTTTCGAGCAGCGGGAAGTGATCGGACAGCTGCATGCCGCCCAGCACGATGGACGGGCTGGCGTGCTGCCAGCCATGGTGCACGGCGATGCGGGTGAAGAGGATGCGCACCGCCACGAGCACCAGCATCAGGGCGATGAAGGTGAACAGCGCGGGGCGCAACTGGTGGCGGCGGAACACCCAGTCCTGGCGGATCAGCAGGGCGAGCATCAGGCCGCCGGCGAGGATGTCGAACAGCCGCGTGCTGCAGAAGGCCCAGAAGCCCATCCACAGCGGGTGGCCGTCCAGGGAGCCGTTGAGGGCCAGGTAGACGGCCCGGTCGGCCTGGTCCCAGAGCGTCCGAGTGGCCGGCGACAGCCAACTGGCGAGCAGCAGCAGGGCGAAGGCGTGCAGGCCGATCAGGGCCGGCCATCGCCAGGAGGCTTGGACACGCATCGGTTTCTCCATAAAATTCCCATCCTCATCTATCGCAGGCCGTGGAAAGGCGCGCTTTATAGTTCGCCGTCATCGTTCTGTCATCTTTCCTTCCCGGGTTTCCTCCTCATGCCGACCTTCGACAATACCCAGCGCTTCCTTTTCGACGACACCGACGTGCGCGGTGAGATGGTCGCCCTGGGCGAGAGCTACGCCCACGTGCTGGCCAAGCACCCCTATCCGGAGCCGGTGGCCCAGCTGCTCGGCGAAATGCTCGCCGCCGCCTCGCTGCTGGTCGGTACCCTGAAGTTCGACGGCCTCCTGGTGCTCCAGGCGCGCTCCTCCGGCGCCGTGCCGCTGCTGATGGTGGAGTGCTCCAGCGACCGCGAGCTGCGCGGCATCGCCCGCTACCACGCCGAGCAGGTGGAGCCCGGTGCCGGGCTGCACGAACTGATGCCCGAGGGCGTGCTGACCCTGACCGTGGACCCGAAGCAAGGCCAGCGCTACCAGGGCATCGTCAGCCTGGAGGGCAGCAACCTGGCCGAGAGCCTGTCCGCCTACTTCGCCAACTCCGAACAGCTGCCAACCCGCTTCTGGCTCAACGCCGATGGCCGCAATGCCCGTGGCCTGCTGCTCCAGGCCCTGCCGGCGGACCGCCTGAAGGACCCGGAAGCCCGCGCCGCCAGCTGGCAGCACCTGACCACCCTGGCCGATACCCTCACCGCCGAGGAGCTGCTGGGCCTGGACAACGAAACCGTGCTGCACCGCCTCTACCACGAGGAGCCGGTGCGCCTGTTCGACCCGCGCCCCATCAGCTTCCGCTGCAGCTGCTCGCGCCAGCGCTCGGCCAACGCCCTGGTCAGCCTGGGCCGCACGGACGCCGAAGCCCTGCTGGACGAAAACGGCGGCACGGTGGTGATCGACTGCCAGTTCTGCAACCAGCGCTACAGCTTCGACGCCGCCGACGTGGCCCAGCTGTTCGCCGGTGGCGGCAGCGCGGCGCCGTCAAGCACGAAGCACTGATCGGAAGCTGGAAGCTAGAAGCCGGAAGTTGGAGGCTGCGCTGCTCTTTCTTCAAGCTTCCAGCTTCAGGCTTCCAGCTGCTTTTCATAAGTCCCCTACCCATTTGTAGTGTGTCGTAGCGCAGCCCGGGCCTGTGGATATCTCGGCAAGCGCCCGCCCGGCCTCGTTTTCTCGCGTGGCGTTCCGCTGGTGACCGCCATTGCCGAGGCAGTCATTTCCAGTGACGAACCCGCTTGAGAAGCGCTCGCCAGAGTCGCAGTTCCCGGTGCCCGGTCTGACTGAAACCCCCGTATCGTCTGCCTTACGTCCAGTCATCTCGCCTAAGCCATAGTTCCTCTGGCATAATCCGGCGCACTTTTTTCGCTGTAGCGGGTCGCATGACCCACTACATATTTGATTGGAGGACTCGGCCTCTCGCCGACGGGGAACCACATGACGCAAGCCAATACCGCCGTGTACACCGATATCAGCGCCGCGCAACTGGTCGAAGAGGCCATCCGCCGTGGCGAGGGTGAGCTGGCCGCCAACGGTTCGCTGGTAGTTAGGACCGGTCACCGCACCGGCCGTTCTCCGGCCGACCGCTTCATCGTCCAGGAGCCGAGCACCGAATCCAAGATCGCCTGGGGCGCCATCAACCGTCCCTTCCCGGCGGACAAGTTCGATGCCCTGTGGGACCGCGTCGAAGCCTATGTGACCGAGCGCGAGCGTTTCGTTTCCCACGTGCACGTCGGCTCCGACCCCGAGCACTACCTGGCCGTCAAGATGACCACCGAGACCGCCTGGCACAACCTGTTCGGCCGCTGCCTGTTCATCAATCCCGAGCAGTACAACCCGCAGGCCCGCCAGGAATGGCAGATCATCAACGCCCCGAACTTCGTCTGCGAGCCGGAGCGTGACGGCACCAACTCCGACGGCTGCGTGATCCTCAACTTCGCCCAGCAGAAAGTCCTGATCGCCGGCATGCGCTACGCCGGTGAAATGAAGAAGGCCATGTTCTCCGTGCAGAACTTCCTGCTGCCGGAAAAAGACGTGCTGCCGATGCACTGCGCCGCCAACGTCGGCGAAGACGGCGACACCACCCTGTTCTTCGGCCTGTCCGGCACCGGCAAGACCACCCTGTCCGCCGACGAAAGCCGTTACCTGATCGGTGACGACGAGCACGGCTGGGGCGTGGGCACCGTGTTCAACATCGAAGGCGGCTGCTACGCCAAGTGCATCGACCTGTCCGAGAAGAACGAGCCGGTGATCTGGAAAGCCATCCAGTTCGGCGCCGTCCTGGAAAACGTCGTGCTGAACCCGGAAACCCGCCTGCCCGACTACAGCGACGACAGCCTGACCCAGAACTCCCGTGCGGCCTACCCGCTGGAGCTGGTCGAGAAACGCGTCGAGGCCAACCGTGCCGGCGAGCCGAACGCCGTGATCTTCCTGACCTGCGACCTGACCGGCGTACTGCCGCCCGTGTCGATCCTCAACAACGAGCAGGCTGCCTACCACTTCCTGTCCGGCTACACCGCCCTGGTGGGTTCCACCGAGATGGGGTCCGGCGGCGGCATCAAGTCGACCTTCTCCACCTGCTTCGGCGCGCCCTTCTTCCCGCGCCCGGCCGGCGAGTACGCCGAGCTGCTGATCAAGCGCATCAAGGGCTTCGGCTCCAAGGTGTACCTGGTCAACACCGGCTGGACCGGCGGTGGCTACGGCGTCGGCAAGCGCTTCAACATCCCCACCACCCGTGGCGTGATCGCGGCCATCCAGAGCGGCGCTCTGATCGGTGCCGAGACCGAGCACCTGCCGCTGATCAACCTGGACGTGCCCAAGGCCGTTCCGGGCGTCGAGACCAACCTGCTCAACCCGCGCAACACCTGGGCTGACAAGGCTGCCTACGACGAAGCCGCCAAGGGCCTGGCCGAGAAGTTCATCGAGAACTTCAAGAAGTTCGACGTCTCCGACGCCATCCGCAACGCCGGCCCGCAGCTGTAAGCGAGCCCGTTGAAGAAGAAGCCGCCTCCGGGCGGCTTTTTCATTGCTCGCCACGGGAATTACCGGGTGCTCGGAGTCGAGAGTGGCATAGGGTGGATGACGCTTCTCCCATCCACCAGCGAGGCCAGCGCCGGGCACCGCTGCCAGGAGCGGACGCTGATGGGTTTCGCTGCGCTCTTCGCCATCCTACGGACATACAGGCCGACGCCCTGCACTGTCGCGGCGCTGCTGCGTTGCGCTTCTGGCCATGATCGACGGCCCCTTTCGATGGAGTGAAGCCATGCCTCGCAACACCCTCGCCGCCACCTTCGGCTACGACGCCTTCCGCCCCGGCCAGGAAGCGGCCATCCGCTCGGTGCTGGCCGGCCGCTCGACGGCGGCGATCTTCCCCACCGGTTCGGGCAAGTCGCTGTGCTACCAGCTGCCGGCGCTGCACCTGCCGCACCTGACCCTGGTGGTCTCGCCGCTGCTGGCGCTGATGCAGGACCAGCTGGCCTTCCTCCACCGCCACGGCATCGCCGCTGCCAGCATCGACTCCGCGCAGAGCCGCGAGGAGGCCGCCGAGGTCATGGCGCGGGCGCGTTCGGGCGAGCTGAAGATTCTCATGATCTCGGTGGAGCGCCTGAAGAACGAGCGCTTCCGTGGCTTCATCCAGCAGGTGCCGATCTCCCTGCTGGTGGTGGACGAGGCGCACTGCATCTCCGAGTGGGGCCACAACTTCCGTCCCGACTACCTCAAGCTGCCGGACTACCAGCGCCAGTTCGGCATTCCTCAGGTGCTGTTGCTGACCGCCACGGCGACCCCCGCGGTGATCGCCGACATGCAGAAGAAATTCGCCATCGCCGACGTGGACGTGGTCACCACCGGCTTCTACCGCAGCAACCTCGACCTCGCCGTCGAGGCGGTGCCCGGGCCGGCCCGCATGGCGCGCCTGGTGGACTGGCTGGCGCCGCGCAAGGGCCAGCCGGGCATCGTCTACGTCACCTTGCAGAAGACCGCCGAGCAAGTGGCCGAGGCGCTGGTGCGCAGCGGCCTGTCCGCCGCCGCCTACCACGCCGGCATGGGCCATGAGGCGCGCGAGGCGCTGCAGCGGCGCTTCATGGCCGGGCAGGTGGACATGATCGTCGCCACCATCGCCTTCGGCATGGGCATCGACAAGAGCGACGTGCGCAACCTGGTGCACTACGACCTGCCCAAGTCGGTGGAAAACTACAGCCAGGAGATCGGCCGCGCCGGGCGCGACGGCCAGCGCTCCGAGTGCCTGGTGCTGGCCAACCGCGATGGGCTCAACGTGCTGGAGAACTTCGTCTACGGCGACACGCCGGAGCGCGATGGCATCCTCCGCGTGCTGCAGGAACTCAAGGGCGCGGCCGGGGAGGGCGGGCGCTGGGAGCTGACCCTCAACGCACTGTCGGACCAGAGCAACATCCGCCAGCTGCCGCTCAAGACCCTGCTGGTGCAATTGGAACTGCGCGGCATCATCGCCCCGCTGTTCGCCTACTTCGCCGAATACCGCTTCAAGTACCTGGTGGAGCCCGAGGCGCTGGTGGCCAAGTTCGAGGGCGAGCGGCGCCAGTTCGTCGAGGCGCTGGTCGCCACCTCGCAACGGGCGCGCACCTGGAGCACGGTGGATTTCGACCGGCTCTACAACGAGCACCAGGCCGAACGCGCGCGGGTGGTCAAGGCCCTGGACTTCTTCCAGGAGCGCGGCTGGATCGAGCTGGAAAGCAAGCAGATGACCGAGGTCTACGCCTCGCTGCGCAGCGACTGGGACACCGGCTCGCTGGCGGACGAACTGCACGGTTACTTCAAGCGCCAGGAAGCCAGCGAGATCGGTCGCATCAACGCCATGCTGGCGCTGTTCGCCAGCGACAGCTGCCTCAGCCAGCGCCTGGCCGCCTACTTCGGTGACCACCAGGCACCCGCCCGGTGCGGCCACTGTTCGGTGTGCCGGGGCCAGGTGGCGCGCTTGCCCGAGCCGGCGGCGCTACCCGCGCTGGAGGGGAAGGATTTCGCCGCGCTTTGCAGCGGTTTCCGCCAGCGCCAGCACGAATACGACGGCCGCGATGCGGGTGCGGAGAGCCTCACCCGCTTCCTCTGCGGTATCGCCACGCCGATCTTCACCCGCTTGAAGGCCCGCAATCTGCCCGGCTTCGCGGCGCTGGAGGACTATCCCTACGCGCAGGTGCGCGACTGGGTCAGCCGTCAGCTCGATCTGTAGCCTGGGCTTCAGCCCAGGGTTCCACCACGGCCCGTACCCGGCACGGGCCATGGCCTGCCTACCGCCTCGTCAGGCCACCAGGGCCCGGTCAGTGAAGCTGGGCTGCTGCACGGCCTGGTAGGTGGAGATGGCCTGGTTGGCCAGTCGCGGCGTCACCAGGCCCAGGTCGGGCTGGGTGAAGGCCTGCTGATTGCCGTCCAGCTGCAGACGCTGACGGGCGATGAAGTCCCCGGACAGCGGGTTGTCGGGGTTCAGGTCATCGGTCTGCTGGGCTTCGATGTAGTCGGCGATCCGCTGCTGCTGGAGCTGTTGCTGCTGCAGCCGGGCGGTCTCGGCGGCGTTCTCGCGGATCTGCTGGGCCTGTTCCTCCCGCAGCGCCTGTGCCCGTTCCCGGGCCAGCTGCTGGTTCTCCTCGAACTGCTGCTGGGCTTCTTCCCGGGCGATACGCGCCCGCTCGTTCCGGGTGTCGATGGCGTTCTGGGTGGTGACGCCGGGCTGGGCGGTGATCGCCAACGGGTCATTGGTCCGCGGCAGCGGGGTGTTGGTGAACAGGGTCGGTCCTGTCGGTGTGATTGCGATAGCCATTGGGTTCTCCCTGGTTTTTCGGCCTGGGAGCTTCAGTCTAAGGGCAGGAGAAGCCCTCTTTTAGGTCGATCGCGCATAAGGCTCGTGACTCGATCGTCTAGCACTTTTTCCGCCGCTTTCTGTCCCGCCGCTTCGCTGTGCGGGCTCCCGTCGCGCTTGCA
Organism: Pseudomonas sp. 57B-090624; assembly: GCF_003234055.1. NCBI lineage: Bacteria > Pseudomonadati > Pseudomonadota > Gammaproteobacteria > Pseudomonadales > Pseudomonadaceae > Pseudomonas > Pseudomonas sp. 57B-090624. The sequence continues at coordinate 67,839 of NZ_QKRU01000014.1, read as the reverse complement.
TCGCCCGGTCCATGGGCGCTGCGAGCGATCCGTGCCGAAGGAGCCCACTGATGCTTTGGTACGTTCGTGCAGGAAGCGTCCCTTCGACCGTTCGTCGGTCGACGTTCAGCCGGGTTCGCCCAATTCGAGGATCTGCCCGATCAGCCATTGCAGCGCCGCGTCCCGTTCCCGGGCCTGCACGCTGACCACGTCCAGGTGGAAGGGCCCCACGGCGAAGGGCAGCTCGTACAGCGCCAGCGGCAGCAGGCGGGCGAAGTAGTGGGCCAGTTGCGTGGGCAGCACGGCCACCAGGTCGCTGCCGGCGACGATGTGGGCCGCCTGCAGGTAGTTGGGCGTGGTGTAGAGGATCTGCCGGCTCAGGCCACGCTCGGCGAGCCACAGGTCGACCATGCCTTTGGTCTGGCCGCCATGCACCCAGAGGTGGCGTAGCCTGAGGAAGCCTTCCAGGTCCGGCTGGCCCTGCAGCAGCGGGTGGTCGCGGCGCGCGGTCAGGCGCAGGGTCTCGCTCATCCAGCGGCGGCTGGCGAAGCGCGGTGGAATGCCCTGGAAGCGCCCCAGCACCAGGTCCAGCTCGCCCTTGTCCAGCGCCTCGGCGGGCAGGCTGGGGCTGAGGTGGCTGATGGCGATCTGCACGCCGGGCGCCAGCACCGCGAGGCGCTCCAGCAGGCGGGTCATGCAGATCAGCTCCACGTAGTCGGTCACGGCGATGCTGAAACGCTGGCGGCTGCGTGCCGGGTCGAAGGCCTCGCCGGCGACGAGGCTCTGCTCGATCTGCGCCAGGGCGGTACGGATCGGGGCCTCCAGTGCCAGCGCCCGGGGCGTCGGCTGCATGCTGCGACCCACGCGCACCAGCAGCGGGTCGCCGAGCAGCTCGCGCAGGCGGTTGAGGGCGTTGCTCACCGCCGGCTGGCTGAGGGACAGGCGCTCGGCGGCACGGGAGACATTGCGCTCGCGCAGCAGGGCGTCGAGCACACGCAACAGGTTGAGATCGAACGTGGAGATATTCACCGTGGGAATACGACCTATCACAAGACTAAATTTCAAAAATAGTAGCGGCTTCCTTAAGGTGTCTGGCGATTTTCGTATCCCCGCGCGCAGGCCCGAGCCACCGCAGAACAACAAGAGGACGATCCGATGACCCAGAGCCCCCACGACATTCGACAAGCCGCCGTGATCGGCGCCGGCACCATGGGCCGAGGCATCGTCATGAGCCTGGCCAATGCCGGCGTGCAGGTGCTGTGGCTGGACAACAACCCGCAGATGCTGGTGCAGGCCCTGGGCGTGGTCGCTGACACCTATGCCCACAACGTGCGCCAGGGGCGCATCGACGAGGCCCAGGCGGCCGCGCGTCGTGCCTGCATCACCCAGGTGACCGACTATGACGCCCTGGCCGACGTCGACCTGGTGATCGAGGCGGTGTACGAGAACCTCGAGCTCAAGCAGCAGATCTTCCGCGAGCTGGACGCCCGGCTGAAGCCGTCGGCCATCCTCGCCAGCAACACCTCGGCGCTGGACATCGACGCCATTGCCGCCGTCACCGCCCGTCCCGAGCAGGTCCTCGGCCTGCACTTCTTCAGCCCGGCGCACATCATGAAGCTGCTGGAGATCGTGCGTGGCGCCAGGACCGCCAGGCCGGTGCTGGACGCTGCCCTGGAGCTGGGCAAGCGCATGGGCAAGGTCAGTGTCATCGCCGGCAACTGCGACGGCTTCATCGGCAACCGCATGCTCCACACCTATGTACGCGAGGCGCGGATGATGCTGCTCGAAGGCGCCTACCCCCACCAGGTCGACGCCGCCCTGCAGGGCTTCGGCTTCGCCATGGGCCCGTTCCGCATGTACGACGTGGTCGGCATCGACCTGGAATGGCGTGCCCGCGAACTGGCCGGCAAGGGCCAGGACGACCCGGCGGTGCAGGTGGACAACCGCCTCTGCGCCCTCGGCCGCTTCGGCCAGAAGTCGCGCATGGGCTACTACCGCTACGCCGAAGGCAGCCGCCAGGCCGAGCACGACCCGGAAGTGGACGCGCTGGTGCTGCAGGTGTCCGAGCAGCTCGGCTTCGAGCGCCGCAGCATCGGCCAGGAAGAAATCCTCGAGCGCTGCCTGCTGGCCCTGGTCAACGAGGGCGCGAAGATCCTCGAAGAGGGCATCGCCGCCTCCAGTGCCGATATCGACACCGTCTACCTCAACGGCTACGGCTTCCCCGCCGACAAGGGCGGCCCCATGAGCTGGGCCGATGGCCAGGGCCTGGAGGTCATCCGCGAGCGCCTGGAATACCTCGCCGGCCGCCACGGCCTGCACTGGCAGCCCGCTGCCCTGATCCAGCGCCTGGCTGCCGAAGGCCGCCGCTTCGCCGATTGCCAAGAGGAAGCCTGAGATGAGCTACACCGCCCCCCTGCGCGACATGCGTTTCGTGCTCCATGAAGTCTTCGATGTCGCCGGCCACTGCGAACTGCTGGGCAATGGCCTGGACCGCGAGCTGATCGACGGCGTGCTGGAAGAAGGCGCGCGCTACGCCGGCGAGGTCATCGCCCCGCTGAACCGCTCCAGCGACGAAGAGGGCGTGACCCTCGAAGGTGGCGCCGTGACCACCCCCACGGGCTTCCGCGAGGCCTACAGGCAGTACTGCGACAACGGCTGGGCCAGCATGACCGGCCCGGTGGAGCATGGCGGCCAGGGCTTCCCGCAGATGGTCGCCGCCAGCTTCCACGAGATGCTGATGGCCGCCAGCCTGTCCTTCCGCGTCTATTCCGGCCTCACCGAAGGCGCCGTGCTGGCGCTCTACAAGCACGGCAGCGAGGCGCTCAAGCAGGCCTACCTGGACAAGATGGTCGGCGGCACCTGGACCGGCACCATGTGCCTCACCGAGCCCCAGGCCGGTACCGACCTGGCCCTGCTGCGCACCCGCGCCGAACCCCAGGCGGACGGCAGCTACAAGGTCAGCGGCAGCAAGATCTTCATCAGCGGTGGCGAGCAGGACTTCTCGGACAACATCGTCCACCTGGTCCTGGCGCGTCTGCCCGATGCCCCGGCCGGGGTGAAGGGCATCTCGCTGCTGCTGGTGCCCAAGTTCATCGCCAACGCCGATGGCACGCCGGGTGCGCGCAACGCCCTGTCCTGCGGCGCCATCGAGCACAAGATGGGCATCAAGGGCGCGGCCACCTGCGTGATGAACTTCGACGGGGCCACCGGCTGGCTGATCGGCGAAGCCAACCAGGGCCTGGCCTGCATGTTCACCATGATGAACGACGCGCGCTTCCAGGTCGGCCTGCAAGGCCTGGGCATCGCCGAGCGCGCCTTCCAGGGGGCGCTTTCCTATGCCCGCGAGCGCCTGCAATCCCGCGCCCTGACCGGCCCGGCCGAGCCGGACAAGGCCGCCGACCCGATCATCCACCACCCCGACGTGCGGCGCATGCTGCTGACCCAGAAGACCCTGGTGGAAGGCAGCCGCATGCTCGCCGCCTACTGCGGGCGCCAGCTGGACCTGGAGCACGGCCACCCCGACGCGGCCGCACGCAAGGCCGCCGGCAAGCGCGCGGCGCTGTTGATCCCCATCGTCAAATCCTTCTTCACCGACATGGGCCAGGAAGTGGCCAGCCTCGGCGTGCAGGTATACGGCGGGCATGGCTACATCCGCGAATGGGGCATGGAACAACTGATGCGCGACAGCCGCATCACGCAGATCTACGAAGGCACCAACGGCATCCAGGCGCTTGACCTGATCCGCCGCAAGCTGATGGGCGACGGCGGCGCCGAACTCCATGCCCTGCAGGACGAGCTGGCCGCCATGGCCGAAGCCCAGGCCGGCCGCAGCGAACTGGCGGAACTGGCCGGTGCCGTGCTGGCGCGCCTCACGGAATGGCGCGACCTCACCGCCACCGTGCTCGACCGCGCGCGCCACGACCCCCAGGAAATCGGCGCCTGCTCGGTGGACTTCCTCCAGTACTCGTCCTATGTGTTGTTGGCCGGGCTCTGGCTGCAGGCCGCGGCCCGCGCCCAGGACGCCCTGGACGGCGGCACCGGCGAGGCGGACTTCTACCAGGCCAAGCTGCACAGCGCGCGCTTCTACATGCGCCGCCTGCTGCCGCGCGCCAGCGGCCACCGCGAGTCGCTGCTCGGCGGCGCGGATTGCCTGATGGCCCTGCCGGAGGCGCATTTCGCGTTCTGATGGAGTCCAAGCGGCGGGGAGGGCGATCAACCGCTACCCCGCCCGTGCAGCACCCGCTCAGCCAACCCGACAGCACAACAACAAGAGGCCACCCCATGCAGCCCTTCAGTTTCGCCACCACCGCGCAGATCCTCTGCGAACCCGGCTCCGCCCTCCGCCTGGCCGAGCTGTGCCGCGAGCGCGATGCCCACCGTGTGCTGATCGTCACCGACCCGGGCATCACCCGCCTGAACATGCTCGACCCGATCCTCCCGGGCTTCGCCGCCGCCGGCGTGGCGGTGGAGATCTTCGACCAGGTGCAGGCCGACCCGCCCGAGGCAGTGGTGCTGCAGGCGGTGGAACAGGCCAAGGCCTTGCGCGCCGAGCTGGTGATCGGCTTCGGCGGCGGCAGCTCCATGGACGTGGCCAAGCTGGTGGCGCTGCTGGCCCACCCCGAGTGCAGGCAGGCGCTCAAGGACATCTACGGCGTCGGCAACGCCCGGGGCCGGCGCCTGCCGCTGATCCAGGTGCCGACCACCGCCGGCACCGGCTCGGAAGTCACCCAGATCGCCATCATCACCACCGGCGAAACCACCAAGATGGGCGTGGTCTCGCCGCTGCTGCTGCCGGACCTGGCGGTGCTCGACGCCGACCTCACCCTCGGCCTGCCCGCTGCGGTGACCGCTGCCACCGGCATCGATGCCATGGTCCATGCCATCGAGTCCTACACCAGCCGGCACAAGAAGAACCCCATGTCCGACCTGCTCGGCCGCGAGGCGCTGCGCCTGCTCTGCGCCCACCTCGACGAGGCGGTGCACAACGGCCGCAACCGCGAGGCGCGCCAGGCCATGCTGCTGGGCGCCTGCCTGGCCGGCCAGGCCTTCGCCAACGCCCCGGTGGCGGCGGTGCATGCCCTGGCCTATCCCCTGGGCGGGCACTACCACATCCCCCACGGCCTCTCGAATGCGCTGGTGCTGCCCCATGTGCTCGGCTTCAACGCCGAGGTCGCCGCGCCGCTCTACGCCGAACTGGCGCCGCTGGTGCTGGGCCGCAAGCTGCAGCCGGGCAACGACCTGCACCTCACCGAGCAACTGATCGTCGAGCTGGCCGACTTCAGCGAGCGCAGCGGCCTGCCCACGCGCCTGCGCGATGCCGGCGTCGCCGAGGCGATGCTGCCGCAGCTGGCGAAGGACGCCATGTTGCAACAGCGCCTGCTGGTGAATAATCCGCGCGAAGTCAGCGAGCGCGATGCGCTGGCGATCTACCAAGCGGCGTACTGAGCCCATCCGAACCAAGGACCCCCATGAGCCAACCCCAGCACCTGCGCAGCGACTACCGCCACTTCCAGCCGATCACCACCCGCTGGCACGACAACGACGTCTACGGCCACGTGAACAACGTCGTCTACTACGGCTTCTTCGACAGCGCGGTGAACACCTACCTGATCGAAGTGGGCGGCCTGGACATCCACGACGGCGAGGTCGTCGGCTTCGTGGTCAGCTCCTCCTGCGACTACTTCGCCTCCATCGCCTTCCCCGATCGCATCGAAGTGGGCCTGCGCGTCGGCAAGCTGGGCAACAGCTCGGTGCAGTACGAACTGGCCATCTTCAAGGCCGGCGAAGACGAAGCCTGCGCCGCCGGCCGCTTCGTCCACGTCTTCGTCGACCGCACCAGCAACCGTCCGGTGCCCATCCCCGAACGCCTGCGCGCCGCCCTGGCGGAACTCGTCGTCCCGGGTTGATCGCGGCGTCGGCAAGACCGCTCCCGGGCTGAAGCCCGGGCTACGGCTCATTCCCATGCGCGGTTCGCCGGCCGGGTTTTTCACCAGATCGACCCCGAACAGCCGGAATGGCGACATCGGCGGGGTGCGCTGACCGGTCGCTCTACCCTAATCGGGCTTCTGCCCGCAGAATGCGCGGCAAATCCGCTGCGCTTCCACTGACTGCAGGGCGATAGACCCTGCGGCCTGGCGAGTATTTCCGTTTCGGCCGGGCCGGGGTGGTGCAGCGGGGCATCTTGGGTATCGGCCGTGTCCACGGCCCCTGTTCAGTGAATCTGCCATGTCTTCGGAAAAACGCTCCATCCTCCAGCGCCTCAAGGGCACCAGCCTGGTGACGCGTATCCTCATCGGCCTCGTGGCCGGTGTTCTGCTCGCCACGCTCAAGCCCGAAGCGGCTGCGGCCGTGGGCCTGCTCGGCACCCTGTTCGTCACCGCCCTGAAGGCCGTGGCACCGGTGCTGGTGTTCGTCCTGGTGATCGCCGCCATCGGCAACCACAAGCCGGGCGAGCGCACGCACATCCGCCCGATCCTGTTGCTTTACTTGATCGGCACCTTCTCCGCCGCGGTGGTGGCGGTGCTGGCCTCCAGCCTGTTCCCCTCCACCCTGCACCTGAGCGCGGCGGCCAATGACCTGGCGCCGCCCGGCAATATCTCCGAGGTGCTGCTGAGCCTGCTTTCCAGTGCGGTGGCCAACCCGGTCAAGGCGCTGATGGAGGCCAACTTCATCGGCATCCTGGTCTGGGCCGTGGGCCTGGGCATCGCCATCCGCCAGGGCAGCGAGACCACCCGCGCGGTGTTCAGCGACCTGTCCCACGGTGTGTCGTTGATCGTGCGCGTGGTGATCGCCTTCGCCCCGCTGGGCATCTTCGGCCTGGTGGCTTCGACCCTGGCGGAGAACGGCCTGAAGGTGCTGGCGGACTACGCCCACCTGCTGGTGGTGCTGCTGGGCTGCATGCTGTTCGTGGCCTTCGTGGTGAACCCGCTGATCGTCTACTCGAAGATCCGCCGCAACCCTTATCCGCTGGTGCTCGCTTGCCTGCGCGAGAGCGGCATCACGGCTTTCTTCACCCGCAGCTCGGCGGCCAACATCCCGGTGAACCTGCAGCTGTGTGAAAAGCTCGGCCTGCACGAGGACACCTACTCGGTGTCGATCCCCCTGGGCGCGACCATCAACATGGCCGGCGCGGCGATCACCATCACCGTGCTGGCGCTGGCTGCCGTGCACACCCTGGGTATCGCGGTGGACATCCCCACCGCCATCCTCCTCAGCGTGGTGGCGTCCATCTGCGCCTGTGGCGCCTCGGGTGTGGCCGGCGGCTCGCTGCTGCTGATCCCGCTGGCCTGCAGCCTGTTCGGCATCCCCAGCGAGGTGGCGATGCAGGTGGTGGCGGTGGGCTTCATCATCGGCATCCTCCAGGACGCCGCCGAGACCGCGCTGAACTCCTCCACCGACGTGCTGTTCACCGCCGCGGCCTGCATCGCCAGCGGCGATGTCGACGAGCCGGGCGAAGCGCACATCGGCTGATCCCCCGGGTGCACGCCTAGGGCGTGTCGCCCGTCCTGGCGGTGGCGGGTTCGGCGAACCCCCCACCGCTGTCCGGTAGCCGGCCCGGCAGGTCGGATTCCAGTTCGATGACCCGCCGCCCGGCCATCCCCGCCTTGTCGATCAGGTGACCGTGATGGCGCAGGAACAGCGCCTGGAAGGTGCCGTCCGCGCGGATCATCTCGAAGCCTTCGGCGAAGCGCCGTTCCAGCACCGGGTTGTGCTGGGCGAAGGTGAAGTACACCGGCATCGGGTATTTCAGCGCCAGGTGCTGCTCCACCATCAGGTCCGGCAGCGCCTTGTGGTTGGCGTCCACCTCGGCCCAGGCTTCGCTGAGGCCACGGTGGAAGTAGTCGAAGCGGCGCTGCTCGAGCATCGGCAGCAGGTTGCCGGGGTTGGCCATGCCCAGCACTGGCAGGTGGTTGCGGGCGAACAGCGGGAAATCGCTCCATTGGCTGCCGAAGCCACCGGTCATGCGGCGCAGGCCATCGAGGTCGTCGATACGCGCGAAGTCGGCCTGGCGGTCCTGGCGGATGATCAGCACGCGGTAGCCGAGCAGGCCCTGGTGCATGTCGATGGGCAGCATGCGGAAGTCGGCCAGGCGTTCGCGGTTCGGTGGCACGTAGGCGAGGTCCACCTGGCCGGCCTTGAGCATCGCCAGGCAACGTTCCTGGGATGGGTCCGGTGCGTCGCTGGTGGCGATGCTGGCGGCGCCGTAGCGTTCGGCGGTGCGGGCGAGGATCAGGTTCGCCAGCTCGATGCGGTAGGCGTAGGTGACGGGGTTCTGCTGGCAGACACGCAGTTGCTGCCCGGCGAAGGCAGCCGGGAGCAGGGTGAAGAGGCAGAGCAAAGGTGTGGCGTATCGGATGAAGCCCATGGCGTGTCCACGGCGACCGGCGTGCATGCGCCAGCAGGGTAATGGCAGAAGATTACAGTCTTCTCAGACGCTTCGCCCGGTGGCTGTTGAGCAACTCGACACCCGGAGCTATTCTGGCGCGCGGTCGGCAGTTCACCCAGGCGTCACCGGTGCCCATTCGGGCAGCTAAACCTGCCACGAGCCCCAGGCTCATCCTCGACCGACACTCGTCCCGTGCCGCGTCGGAACCCGGCGACCCCCGACATCCTCGCCCGAGGACTTGGCACACACGAGGAACGAACTGTGTCCAAGACGCTTATCCCTTTCGCCACCCATGACATGTCCGCGCTCGCCCGCTCGCTGGTCCGCCAGCTGGAGGGACGCGAGCGGCCGCCGGGGCATGTGGAGATGCTCAACCTGCTGGCCCGCGCCAGGGGTTTTCGCAGCTTCCAGGCGCTGCGCGCGAGCCAGGTCGCCGAACGCCAGCTGGCCGAGGCGCCCACCGGCGATGCGGTGGACTATGTGCTGGTCCGCCGCCTGCTGCGCTACTTCGACGAGCAGGGCCGCCTGCAGGCCTGGCCGGGCAAGCACAGCCACCGGCGCCCCTGCCTGTGGATGACCTGGATGGCCTTGCCGCCGCGCATCGCGATGAGCGAGCGCGAGGTCGACGGCCATATCCGCGCGGCTGCGAGCCTGGGTGACCACGTGTTGTTGCGGCGCGAGATGGTCGACGCCGGCTGGCTGGTGCGTACGCCGGACGGGCGTGAGTACCGTCGCGTGGAGCTGCGCCCGGAGCCGCTGGCAATGGCCCTGCGCGAGCAGTTGGGCAGGCGTTCGGCCTGATGTGCCCGGCGCGCAGGGAGGCGCGCCTTTCAGGTTTCGTCGAAGTGGCTGCTATGCAGCAGGCAACCCAGGGGCGCCGTGTCCACCTGCAGCCGCGGCCAGCGTTGCAGCCAGCCTTTTTCCCGCAGGCGTTCGCTGAAGGCTTCCTGGCGCGGGTGCAGCGGGTTGGGGGTGACGCGCAGGTCGAGCAGGCCGGACTGGATGAAGGGCGTGATGATCTCGATGCCGCCGCCCGGGCGCAGGCGCACGCCGATGGCCGTCTGCACTTCGGGCCAGTGGCTCATGGCGTCGCGGCTGTCGCGGTAGGGGGCGTCGCCGTTGCGCAGGTGCATGCGCGCCTGGTTCTTCACCGACCAGGGCAGGTGCCCGGTCATGCCGCGCAGGGTGCGTTCGATGCGCAGGTCGGCCTCGGGGTCGAGGTCATGGGGGTCGAAGTGGATCAGGTCGAGATCGGCCAGCGGCGTTGCGTCGCGGTAGCCGTGCAGCCGGTCCCAGGCCAGGTTGCGCACGAAGCCGGCGGCCAGCCAGGCATCGCGCAGGCCCAGGCTGGCGACGCAACGCAGGGCCAGCAGGCGCTGGCCGTCGCCGCGCAGCCAGCGCTGCAGGTGGGGCAGGGGGTTCCGGTAAGCCACCGGAAGCACCGGCCCCCGCAGCGTGCAACGCGGAGGCTGGGCGTGTGGCTCCATGATGCTCAATCGCGGTGCCTGTGCTTGCGGTGCTTCTTGCCACCGCTGTCCTTGTCCAGCTCGCTGGCGATGGCGCCACCGGCCGCGCCGCCGAGGCCGGCACCTAGGGTCGAGCCGGTGCTGCCGCCGAGCTTGCCGCCCACCACCGAACCGCCGGCGGCACCCAGGCCGCCACCCAGCGCGGCGCCGGTCTTGTTGCCGTCACGCGCGGTGATCACGCCACCGGCGGCACCGCCGAGGCCGGCACCGATGGCGGCGCCGGTGCTGCCACCGATGGATTGGCCGACCACGTTGCCCAGCGCACCGCCGATGCCGCCGCCGAGGGCGTTCTTGGTGGTTTCGCCGGCGACCACGGCTTGGGTCGCGAGCAGGCTCAGGGCCAGGGCGGGAAGAGTGAGGCGCATCGGGTGTTTCTCCAGGCAAGGTGACGAGGGCCGCTCGCCTGCGTGGCAAGTGGCCCTCGAAGATTAAGAGGCTGAGAGTGTTACGGGAGTTCTGTGAGGGGATGCGATCGGCCGGGATTGGCGACTAACGGTCGCGATCAGTCATCCCAGTCGTGGTGGTGGCGGTGCTTGTGCTTGCGGTGGCCCCAGCCGTGGCCGCGGCCATGTTCGTGGCGATCGCCACGGCGATCGTAGTGACGGCGATCGTCGCGGTCGTCGTCGCGGCTCTCGTTGCCCATGTAGTTGCCCAGTGCGCCACCTGCACCGCCGCCGGCTGCGGCGCCGATCAGGCTGCCGGTGTTGCCGCCGACCTGGCGGCCGATGACGTTGCCGCCCGCCGCGCCCAGGGCGCCACCGAGGGCCGCTTCGGTGCGGTTGCGCCGGTCGGCACCGACCGCGCTGCCTGCAGCCCCGCCGACGCCGGCACCGATGGCCGCGCCGGTGTTGCCACCGATGGATTGACCGACGGCCGCGCCCAGTACCCCGCCCAGCGCGCCACCCACCCCGGCTTCGGTGGTGCCGCCCGCGAAGGCGCCGCCACTGGCAAGGCAGAAAGACAGAAGGAGGATCGAGGAGTGCTTCATGGAGAGGAGAGCCTCTGTGGTTTGGACGAGGCGATAGTTGCCAGCGAAACGGCGCCGTACAAGCGCCTCCCGACGAATTGCGCAGGGTTTTTCACAATCTCTAAATAATTGTTTTTGCTGAAGAATTTTGGCTGTTCCGGCGGTGTCAGAGGCCTATTCCAGCACTGCGTTTCGGCCCTTTTCCAGGCCATTTCCTGATGGCATTGCGCCTTGTCCTTGCGCCCCCTGCAGTGGGGGTGATTGCGCTTTTTCCCAGCCCTTCGATGCGCATGATCGATGCAACCTGTTTGCGTCGTTCGCACCGTTTCTATCGCGTGCCTGGACCTGTGTGCGAGCGCGGAGGGGGCAGGTGCGCGCGGCACACCCTACGGGAGGCTCCGTGCCCGCCGTAGGGTGGGATGCGTGCCGAACGGTCAGAGAATGCGCCCGCTTTCCTGCGCCGGCTGGAGGCGCACGGCGATGAACTTGGAGGTGGGCGTGTGGCTGCCGACGCCGAAGCTGTCCAGGGGCACCAGGGGGTTGGTTTCCGGGTAGTAGGCGGCGGCCTGGCCGGCGGGGATGTCGAAGGCGAGCAGGGTGAAGCCTTCGACCTTGCGCTCGATGCCGTCGTCCCAGAGCGAGACCATGTCCACCTTCTGCCCGCTCTGGTAGCCCAGGCGCCGGATGTCGGCTTCGTTGGCGAACACCACCTGGCGCTGGCCGCGCACGCCGCGATAGCGGTCGTCGAGGCCGTAGATGGTGGTGTTGTACTGGTCGTGGGAGCGCAGGGTCTGGAGGATCAGGTCGGGCTTGAGGCCGCTGGCGCGGATGCGTTCGTGGATCAGGGTCTCCGGCAGCGGGTTGGCCTTGAAGTTGGCACGGCCGCTGGCGGTCTTCCAGGTGCGGGCGCCGGCCGAGTTGCCCAGGTAGAAGCCGCCCGGGTGCTGCACGCGCTGGTTGAAGTCGGCGAAGCCGGGGATGGTGTCGGCGATCAGCTCACGGATGCGGTCGTAGTTGGCGATCATCGCGTCCCAGTCCACCGGGTGGTTGCCCAGGGTGGCCTTGGCGATGCCGGCGACGATGGCCGGCTCCGAGCGCATCTCGCGGGACAGCGGCTCCAGCTGGCCGTTGGAGGCGTGGATCATGCTGAAGGAATCCTCCACCGTCACCGCCTGCGGACCGTGGGCCTGGTGGTCGATGTCGGTGCGGCCGAGGCAGGGCAGGATCAGGGCGTCGCGGCCGACGGTGAGGTGGCTGCGGTTGAGCTTGGTGCTGATCTGCACGGTGAGCTCGCAGTTCATCAGCGCCTGGTGGGTGCGCGGGCTGTCCGGCGTGGCCTGGGCGAAGTTGCCGCCGAGGCCGATGAAGACGCGGGCCTGGCCGTCGAGCATGGCGTTGATGGCTTCCACGGTGTTGTGGCCGTTCTCGCGGGGCACCTTGAACTGGAAGCGCTTCTCCAGGGCGTCGAGCAGGGCCGCCGGCGGGCGGTCGTTGATGCCCATGGTGCGGTCGCCCTGCACGTTGCTGTGGCCGCGCACCGGGCACAGGCCGGCGCCGGGGCGGCCGAGGTTGCCGCGCAGCAGTTGCAGGTTGACGATTTCCTGGATGGTCGGCACCGAATGGTGGTGTTGGGTGATGCCCATGGCCCAGCAGATGATCACGCGCTCGGCGCGGCGGTACATGCGCGCGGCCTGTTCGATCTCGGCGAGGGCGAGGCCGGACTGGCGCTCGATGTGTTCCCAGTCGGTGGCGTCCAGCTCGGCCAGGTAGGCGTCGACGCCGGCGGTGTGTTCGGCGATGAAGGCGTGGTCGAACACCGCCGGCTGGCCGGCGGCCTGGGCCTCGCGCTCCCACTGCAGGAGGAACTTGGCGATGCCGCGCATGGCAGCCATGTCGCCGCCCAGGGCCGGGCGGAAGAACGCGGTGTTCAGCGGGGCGGAGCCGTTGGTGAGCATCTCCAGGGCGTGCTGGGGATGCTGGAAGCGTTCCAGGCCGCGCTCCTTGAGCGGGTTGAAGGCGACCACCTGGGCGCCGCGCTTCACCGCCTCGCGCAGCGGTTCGAGCATGCGCGGGTGGTTGGTGCCGGGGTTCTGGCCGAGGACGAAGATCGCGTCGGCGTGCTCGAAGTCGGCGAAGGTCACGCTGCCCTTGCCGACCCCCACGCTCTGGCCGAGGGCCACGCCGCTGGCCTCGTGGCACATGTTCGAGCAGTCGGGGAAGTTGTTGGTGCCGTAGGCGCGGACGAACAGCTGGTAGAGGTAGGCGGCTTCGTTGCTGGCGCGGCCGGAGGTGTAGAACTCGGCCTGGTTCGGGTCGGGCAGGCGCTTGAGGTGGCTGGCGACCAGGGCGAAGGCGTCGTCCCAGCTGACCGGCAGGTAGTGGTCGCTGGCGGCGTCGTAGCGCATCGGCTGGGTCAGGCGGCCCTGGTATTCGAGCCAGTAGTCGCTCTGCTCGCGCAGCTGGCTGACGCTGTAGCGGGCGAAGAAGGCGGCGTCGACGCGGCGCTTGGTGGCTTCCCAGTTCACCGCCTTGGCGCCGTTCTCGCAGAACTTGATGCGGCCGTCTTCGGGGGAGTCGCCCCAGGCGCAGCCGGGGCAGTCGAAGCCGCCGTTCTGGTTGGTCTTGAGCAGGGCGCGCAGGTTCTTGAACGGCTGCTTACTGTCGAGCCAGAAGTGAGCGACGCTCTTGAGCGCGCCCCAGCCGGCGGCGGCGCCGTTGTAGGGCTTGTAGCGGGGATGCACGGGTTGCAGGCTCATGGCTGTACTTCTTCTGTCCGGGGCGCCGGGCTGTAGACCCGGGGCGCGCTGTGATGGGGCAGGTGGATCAGGTTCAGGTTGTGCCGGCGCGCCCATTGCACGGTGAGTGCCGTGGGGGCCGAGAGGCTGACCAGGGTGCCGAGGCCGGCACGCACCGCCTTGTGGATGAGTTCGAGGCTGCAGCGGCTGGTGACCACGGCGAAACCGGCGCGCGGGTCGAGCTTGTGCCGCAGGAGGGCGCCGATGAGTTTGTCGAGGGCGTTGTGGCGACCGATGTCTTCGCGGCACAGCGCCAGTTCGCCGCTGGCGTCGACGAAGAGCGCGGCGTGCAGGGCGCCGCTGCGGCGCCCGAGGTCCTGCTTGGCGGCGATGCGCTGGCGCAGGTCGGCCAGGTGCTCCGCCGGGGGCAGTGGCTGGGGAGGCAGCACGGTGAGGGTGGGCAGGGCCTGCTCCAGGGCCTCCACGCCGCAGAGGCCGCAGCCGGTGGTGCCGGCCAGTTGGCGGCGCTGGTCCTTCAGGGCCCAGAAGGCGCGGTTGGCGATTTCCACGTCTGCCTGGCGGGCGTCGTCGCAGCCGCCGAGGCGGGTGTCATAGATGTCATCGATCGAATCGACGATACCGGCGCTGAGGCTGAAGCCGGCGATGAAGTCTTCCAGATCGGCGGGCGAGACCATCATCACCGCGTGGCCGATGCCGTTGTAGGCGATGGCCAGGGCGCACTCCTCGGCCAGCAGGCCCTCGCCGGTCGTGGCGGCGCCGCCCAGTTCGGCATAGGCATAGCCCCGCGCCTGGGTCACGGGCTCGGTGTCGTTGACGGGGGGGAGGGATGGCTGGCGTGGCACGGGTGGCGCCCCTGCGACGGATTGACACAGGCAGCCTAGGCGCTGGTGGCGGGGTCCGTCTAATCGCTATTGCCGATACTGTGATCGACGGTGTCTATCAGGTCGGGGAAAACAGCCGGCGGGCCTCTTCGAAGCAGGCATCCGCCAGCGCGGAGCGGGGTTGCCCGCGGCGCTGGATGAGCCCCAGCGGCGCCAGGGTGTGGGCGTGCTCGATGGGCAGCAGGGCGAGGTGTTCGGTGAGTTCGTCGAGGCCACTGGCGAGCGGCATGATGGCGCAGCACAGGCCGGCGTTGACCGCCTGCAGCAGCTGGTGCACGGCGTCGGTCTCCAGGCGCGGCTGCGGCGCGAGGCCCCGGCTGCGGAAGCCGTGGTCGATCGACTGGCGGAAGTGCATGCCGGCGGAGAGCAGGCCCAGAGGCAGGCCGGCGAGAGCCTCCCAGGTGAGTTGCGGGGCGTCGAAGGCGAAGTGGCGGCGGTCGTGCAGCAGGCCCATGCGGGTGTCGGCGACTTCCAGGCTGTCGAAGTGTTCGCGATCGAGGCGGTCCAGGTAGGAGAGGCCGAGGTCGAGCTGGTTGCGTGCCAGGCGTTCGAGGATCTGCTCGGAGCTGAGGGCGAACAGCTGGAAGCGCAGGTCGGGATGCTGCCCGGCGAAGGCCTGGACCAGGCGCATGGGGTCGTAGCCGGCCAGGGGCACCACGCCCAGGCGCAGGGTGCCGACCAGGTGGCCGCGGCAGGCGGCCGCCTCGGCGTGCAGGCCGTCATGGGCGGCAAGCAGGGTGCGGGCCCAGGCGAGCACGCGCTGGCCGGCATCGGTGAAGCCTTCGAAGCGCTGGCCGCGCTGCACCAGCTCCAGGCCCAGCTCCTCTTCCAGGCTGCGCAGGCGCATGGACAGGGTGGGCTGGGTGACGTGGCAGCGCGCGGCGGCCTGGCCGAAGTGGCGGGTCTCGTCGAGGGCGACGAGGAACTTGAGCTGCTTGATGTCCATGGTCGCTCCCGCCGGGCTAGAGCCCGTCCACCAGTTCGCGGTAGCCGTCGACCGCGGCGAACTCCTCGGTGTCCTTCAGCGCACCCCGGCTGTCGGGCTGCAGCACCGCCAGCAGGTGGGCGACGCCGTAGGCCCGTGCGCTGCGCAGGATCGGCAGGCTGTCGTCGATGAACAGCGTACGCGCCGGGTCGAAGGGCGAATCCGCCTGCAGGGCGTGCCAGAACTGCTGATCTTCCTTGGGGAAACCGTAGTCGTGGGAACTGATCAGGCGATCGAACCAGGGCGCCAGTTCGACCCGTTCCATCTTCAGCGACAGCGAGTCACGGTGGGCGTTGGTGATCAGCACCACGCGCTTGCCGGCGCGGCGCAGGGCGGCGAGGAAGTGGTCGGCGTCGGGGCGCAGGGCGATCAGGTCGGCGACCTCGCGCTTGAGGTCGCGGATCGACAGCTTCAGCTCGCGGCTCCAGAAGTCCGTGCAGTACCAGTTGAGCTGGCCGGCGTGGTGCCTGAACAGCGGCACCAGTTCGGCGTCGGCCGCCTCGCGGCTGATGCCGTGGTGTTCGGCGTAGCGCTGGGGCAGGTAGTCCAGCCAGAAGTGGTTGTCGAAATGCAGGTCGAGGAGGGTGCCATCCATGTCCAGCAGGACGGTGTCGATGGCGGACCAGTTGAGCTGTGGCATGCGTGTCCGGGGCTGTAGGTGGGAGGGCTGTCGCGATTGCACCCTGGACGGTCGTCGGCGTGCAATCTCCTACGCAGATAATCGGAAAAGCCGGGGTATGATAACCCGCCGGTCATGCCAAGGAGTTCCGTTATGCGTCAGAAGCCCACCGTGCTCGCTCGCGAGATCGTCGCCAGCAGCCGCCTGTTCCGTGTCGAGGAGCTGCAGCTGCGCTTCTCCAACGGTGTCGAGCGTACCTACGAGCGTCTGGTGGGCAAGGGCTCCGGCTATGGCGCGGTGATGGTGGTGGCGATGGTGGACGCCGAGCACGTGCTGCTGGTGGAGGAGTACTGCGCCGGCACCGACGACTACCAGCTGTCGCTGCCCAAGGGGCTGATCGAGCCGGGCGAGGACGTGCTGGTGGCGGCCGACCGCGAACTCAAGGAAGAGGCGGGGTACGGCGCGCGCAAGCTGGAGCTGCTGACCGAGCTGTCGCTGTCGCCGGGCTACATGAGCCAGAAGATCCAGGTGGTGCTGGCCCGTGACCTTTACGAAGAGCGCCTGCCGGGCGACGAGCCCGAGCCGCTGGGCGTGGAGAAGGTCAGCCTGCGCGAGATTTCCAGCCTGTTGCAGCACCCGCAGTTCAGCGAGGGGCGCGCCCTGGCGGCGCTCTACCTGGCCCGCGACCTGCTGGGCCAGCGCGGGGAGTTCCTCGTATGAGCCATCCGCTGCTGCCCGCCGTCATCGAGCTGGTTGGCCTCGCCGGCCAGGCCATCCTGCCGTTCTGGCGCGCGGACGTCGCCGTGGTCGAAAAGGCCGATGCGTCCCCCGTCACCGCCGCCGACCTGGCTGCCCACCGCATCCTCGCCGACGGCTTGGCAGCGCTGGATGCCGGCATCCCGGTGCTATCCGAGGAAGCGGCGGACATCACGCTCGCCGAGCGCGCCGCCTGGGAGCGCTGGTGGCTGGTCGACCCGCTGGATGGCACCAAGGAGTTCATTTCCGGCTCCGAGGAGTTCACCGTCAACGTCGCGCTGATCGAGCGCGGGCGGGTGGTCTTCGGCGTCGTCGGCGTGCCGGTCACGGGCCGCTGCTACCTCGGTGGTGCCGGCCTGGGTGCCTGGCGCATCGATGCGGGCGAGCGCGAACCGATCAGGGTGCGTATGGCCCCTGCACAAGCCTTCACCCTGGTGGCCAGCAAGCGCCATTCGAGCCCCGCGCAGGAACGCCTGCTGGCCGGGCTGGGGGAGCGCTTCGGGGAATTGCAGCTGGCCAATATCGGCAGCTCGCTGAAGTTCTGCCTGCTGGCCGAAGGGGCGGCGGATTGCTACCCGCGCCTGGCGCCCACTTCGCAGTGGGACACCGCTGCCGCGCAGGGCGTGCTGGAAGGCGCCGGTGGCGAGGTGCTCGACCTGGCCGGCAAACCGCTGGGCTACGGCGCCCGCGAATCCTTCCTCAACCCGTCCTTCCTGGCCCTGCCGGCGGCAGCCGCGTGGCGTGGCGAGCTGCTGGAGCTGGCGCGCGCCCTGGATTGATCCGGAACGCGCCTGTCGGGCCATCACGCAGGGTGGCGCGGGGTTCCTCCCACCCCGCTTACCTCGTGACGATCAGTCGAGCATGTCCTTGAAGCGTTCGTCCTTGCCGTAGAGCAGCGGCTGGGCGAAGCCGGGGACCTTGATGCCCTCGGCGGTGACTTCCAGGGCCTTGTCGTCGATCAGGTCGTTGCCGAAGTTGTAGATGATGTCCAGCTCGCCCTTGAGCGCGCGCTCGTCGTACTGGCGGGCGGCGGCGCGGGTGGCTTCGCGCTTCTCGCAGTAGGCGGCGAAGGCTTTCTCGCCATGGCGCTTGCGCAGCATGTTCTCGGTCAGGCGCGGCGAGATCACCACGCCGCTGGCGTTGTTGCCGCCAAAACCCTTCGAGTTGACGAAGCAGATATCCAGGCTGCGTTGCTCCATGCGCTGGTCGCGGGTGGAGATCGACAGGTGCTGTTGGTGCACGTCGTCGGCGACCCGGTCGATGGTCTTGATGCCCGGCAGGATGCCGTAGCGGAAGGTGCCGAGGGCCGAGACCACCTGATCCCCGCTGGCGGTGGCCAGGCTGTGGCCGACGAAGGCCTTGACCGCGGTGATGGGCCAGGACTCGATGCCGAAGGCGGCGGCGACGCGGTCCAGCAGTTCGGATTCGGTGACGCGGTTGGCCGGGGTGCTGGAGCCGTGGGCGTGGACGAAGCTGTGCTGGCGCACGGTCTCGCTGCCGAACAGCTGGGTGGCGCTGGCCACGGCCTTGGCCAGGGTCAGGTAGTTGCCCGGGCCGGGGGCGGAAATGGATTTCTTGAAGCCGTCGGCGTTGATGAAGACGTCGGTCACCGCGCCATGGATATCGGCACCCAGCTCCAGGGCCAGGGCGTCGTCCATCAGCACCACGTACTGGCTGGACTCGGCCAGGGTGAAGCCGCAGTTCTCGCCGAAGGGGCGGCTGGCACGGCGGAAGTCCACGTCCTCGCGGCCGCCGACCTGGCGCAGGCCGTCCTCGGTGGCCAAGGCGCCCATGGCGCCGTAGCCGTCGATGCATTCCTGGTTGATCGGCGCCTCGGCGTTGCCCACCAGGGCGACCCGCGCGCGGCCGGAGCCGATCAGCTCGATGGCCTTCTGCAGGTTGTAGAGGAAGGTGGCGCAGGCGCCGGTGACGCTGCCGGTGGTGCCGACGCTGCCCAGCACGTACGCGTTGATGAAGTCGGCGGGCATGGTGTTCAGGCCCAGCGGCAGTTGCTTGGCGGTGACCCGGCCACCCTTGAGGCGCGACTGCATCAGGCCGCCGAAGCCGTTCTCGTCGAGCTGGCTCATGATGCTGCCGGAGAACACCGCGACTTCATCGGGCTGCACCCGGTCGACGATGCGCTGCCAGGGCAGGCCGATGGAGCGGATGGCGTCGGTGGCGGCGACCACGGACAGCTGCAGGCCGCGCGGGTGGAAGCGCGAGTTGTACAGCTCGCCCGGCTCGAAGCCGGTGGGCAGCTGGCCGGCGGATTTGACCGGCAGGGCGCGGAAGCTCTCGACCTTGAACTCGGTGGCGTCGGTGAGGGTGACGCGCACCTCGCCGGATTCCAGCGGCTCGACCGACCAACTGGCCGGCAGCGGCTCGGGCAACTGCTTGCGCGAGGTGACGAAGCGGATGCTGGAGCCCGGCTCGGCGGCGACGCCGATGCTCTTCTGCCAGGGGGCGGCGTCGACGTCCAGGTGCTGCTTCTCGATGCGGCGCACCAGGGTGGAGGCGAGGAGGCGTTCGCCGAAGCGCGACTCGATGTCGGCAAGGGTCAGCGGCGCGCCGTCGGCGTCCAGGTACTGGCCATCGACCACGGTCACCAGCTTGGTCATCACCGCCAGGCCGGCCAGGGTCTCCTGGCGCGCGGCGGCGTCGACGGACTCGATCACGGTACGGCGGAAGCCATGGTGGAACGAGCTTCGGCCCGCTGCGTTGTAGCCGCCGAAACCAACGATGACCGGAAGTCGAGACATGACGCGGGAACTCCTCAAATAGACCATTTCGTGACCGGGGCCGGGCCGAGCGCGGTGAAGAGGGGCCATGATGGCCGCAGGTGCGGCTGGCCAGGGGACGCGTCGGGGATGTCCGGCCACCGGGTACGAACCAGGTGGCAGCTCGAAAGATTCGAATGCCTAACCTGACGCGGCAGCTGACCGTCGAGTCACTTGAGGATTGATCGGTACTGCCCGTGTGCATGGGCGCCAGGTGTGGTCGCGAGGGCGGGCGGGAGGAACCGGGGCCGCTTGCACGGCCCCGTGGTTTGGGCTTCAGCGGTAGCTGATACCCGGGTTGGCGGTGCTGACGCGGGTGCCGGCCTTGCCCTGGACGATGGCTTCGATATCGGCGAGGGAGCCGATCACCGCGACGCGCCCGGTGTTGCGGGCGAATTCGCTGGCGGCCTGGACCTTGGGCCCCATGGAGCCGGCGGCGAAGCCGAGGCGTTCGAGCTCATCCGGGTGGGCTTCGGCGATGGCCTTCTGGGTCGGCTTGCCCCAGTCGATGTAGGCCGCGTCGACGTCGGTGGCGATCACCAGCAGGTCGCTCTCCAGCTGCTGGGCCAGCAGCGCGGAACACAGGTCCTTGTCGATCACCGCCTCGACGCCCTTGAGCTTGCCGTTGTCGTCATAGAGCGTGGGGATGCCGCCACCACCGGCGCAGATCACCACCGAGCCTTTTTCCAGCAGCCACTTCACCGGGCGGATCTCGAAGATCTGCTTGGGCCGGGGGCTGGCCACCACGCGGCGGAACTTGTCGCCGTCGGGGGCGATGGTCCAGCCTTTTTCTGCGGCCAGGCGCTCGGCTTCTTCCTTGGAGTACACCGGGCCGATGGGCTTGGTGGGTTTCTGGAAGGCCGGGTCCTTGGCGTCCACTTCCACCTGGGTGAGCAGCGTGGCGAAGGGCACCTCGAAGGGCAGCAGGTTGCCCAGTTCCTGTTCGATCATGTAGCCGATCATGCCCTCGGTCTCGGCGCCGAGGACGTCCAGCGGGTAGGTGCTGACCGCCGTGTAGGCGGCACCCTGGAGGGCCAGGAGGCCAACCTGGGGACCGTTGCCGTGGGCGACCACCAGTTCGTTGCCGGGCTGGATCTTGGCGATCTGCTCGGCGGCGATGCGCACGTTGATGCGCTGGTTCTCCGCGGTCATCGGCTCGCCACGACGCAGCAGGGCGTTGCCGCCCAATGCGACGACTATTCGCATGATTGTTCTCCTGTTGCGGTGGAGAGGGAGCGATAGGCTGCTCCTTCTCCGATATCAGGGACATTCCGGGAAGCCACAGGGGACGATGGCGCGCAACGCAGCCGACAAAGCCAGCGCCCCTGTGGCGACCTGGAGTCAGACGTCGGCGAGGGTCGAGACCAGGATCGCCTTGATGGTGTGCATGCGGTTTTCCGCCTGCTCGAAGGCGATGCAGGCCGGGGACTCGAACACGTCGTCGGTCACCTCGATGCCGTTGGCCAGTTGCGGATACTGCTCGGCGATCTGCTTGCCGACCTTGGTATCGCTGTTGTGGAAGGCCGGCAGGCAGTGCATGAACTTGGTCCGCGCGGTGCCGGAGGCCTTCATCATCTCGGCGTTGACCTGATAGGGCAGCAGCTGCTTGATGCGCTCGCCCCAGGCTTCCACCGGCTCGCCCATGGAGACCCAGACGTCGGTGTGGATGAAGTCGACGCCCTTGACCGCCGCCTTGGGGTCTTCGGTGATGGTGATGCGCGCGCCGCTTTCCTCGGCGAATTGCTTGCACTGGGCGATGAAGTCGTCCTCCGGCCACAGCGCCTTGGGTGCGGCGATGCGCACGTCCATGCCCAGCTTGGCGCCGATCAGCAGCAGCGAGTTGCCCATGTTGTTGCGGGCATCGCCCAGGTAGGCGTAGCTGATGTCGTGCAGCGGCTTGTCGCTGTGCTCGCGCATGGTCAGCACGTCGGCGAGCATCTGGGTGGGGTGGTATTCGTCGGTCAGGCCGTTGAACACCGGGACGCCGGCGAACTTGGCCAGCTCTTCGACGATCTCCTGCTTGAAGCCGCGGTACTCGATGGCGTCGTACATGCGCCCGAGCACGCGGGCGGTGTCCTTCATGGTCTCCTTGTGGCCGATCTGCGAGGAGTTGGGGTCGATGTAGGTGACGTTGGCGCCCTGGTCGTAGGCGGCGACCTCGAAGGCGCAGCGGGTGCGGGTGGAGGTCTTCTCGAAGATCAGCGCGATGTTCTTGCGTTTCAGGTGCTGCTGTTCGGTGCCGGTGTACTTGGCGCGCTTCAGGTCGCGGGAGAGGTCCAGCAGGTAGCGCAGCTCGCGGGTGCTGTGGTGCATCAGGCTGAGCAGGTTGCGGTTGTGCATGTTGAAAGCCATGGTCTTTCTCCTTTTGGGCAGGTCGGAATCCAGGCCCCGTCAGAACAGCTCGTGGCTGGCGGGGCGGGCGGCCGCGGGTGGCGGCCGCCGGGGTTCGGCTTTTTGCTATCAGTAGTCGATCGGGTCGCGCAGGATCGGGCAGGTCATGCAGTGGCCACCGCCACGGCCGCGGCCGAGTTCGCTGGCGCTGATGGTCACCACCTCGACACCGGCCTTGCGCAGCTGGGTGTTGGTGTAGGTGTTGCGGTCATAGCCGACCACCACGCCGGGCTCCAGGCAGACGACGTTGTTGCCGTCGTCCCACTGCTCACGCTCGGCCTCGAAGCTGTCGCCGCCGGTCTGCACCACGCGCAGCTGCTTGAGCCCGAGGGACTCGGCGACCACGTCGATGAAGCTCTTCTCCTCGCGACGGATGTCGATGCCGTAGGGGCGGCTTTCGTCCGGGCGCAGGATGAAGGGGACGATCTCCTTGACCACTTCCGGGAAGACCGTGACCAGGTCGCGGTCGCAGAAGGTGAAGACGGTGTCCAGGTGCATGGCCGCGCGGGACTTCGGCAGGCCGGCGACCACCACCTTCTGTGCCGCGCCCTTGGCGAACAGCGACTGGGCCAACTGGCCGATGGCCTGGCGCGAGGTGCGCTCGCCCATGCCGATGAGCACCACGCCATTGCCGATGGGCATCACGTCGCCGCCTTCGAGGGTGGCGCTGCCGTGGTCCTGGTCGGGGTCGCCGTACCAGACTTCGAACTCGGCGTTGGTGAACTCGGGGTGGAACTTGTAGATGGCGGTGGTGAGCAGGGTTTCCTGGCGTCGCGCCGGCCAGTACATCGGGTTGAGCGTCACCCCGCCGTAGATCCAGCAGGTGGTGTCGCGGGTGAACTGGGTGTTGGGCAGCGGCGGCAGGATGAAGCTGGAGTGGCCCAGGTAGTCGCGGTACATCTTGACCGCGCTGACGCCCTCGCTGTCCGGCAGGTCGGAGCCTGCGACCCCGCCGATGAGGAACTCGGCGAGTTTGCGTGGCTCAAGACCCTCGAGCCAGGAGCGCACTTCGTTGGTCAGGCCGATGCCGACCTGGTTGGCGGTGATCTTGCGGTCGAGGATCCATTTCAGGGCCTCGGGGTTCTGCACGATGTCGGTGAGCAGGTTGTGCATCTCCATCACCTCGACGCCGCGCTCGCGCATCTTGGTGACGAAGTCGAAGTGGTCGCGCTTGGCCTGGTTGACCCAGATGACGTCATCGAACAGCAGCTCGTCGCAGTTGTTGGGGGTCAGGCGCATATGGGCCAGACCAGGCGAGCAGACCATCACCTTATGCAGTTTGCCGGCTTCGGAATGAACGCCGAGTTTGACTTTGGACATGGCAGGTCTCCTTACGAGTTACAGAGTCAGGAAGCCGTCGTAGAGGCCGTAGGCCGCCACGAGCGCGCCGATGACCACGGCGGCGAAGATCAGCTTCTCAACGTTGGTGAAGATGGGTTGGCCGAGCTCGTGCTTGGCCTTGGCGAAGAGGATCGCGCCAGGGGCGTAGAGCAGGGCCGAGAGCAGCAGGTACTTCACGCCGCCGGCGTAGAGCAGCCACACGGCGTAGACCAGGGCGACGGCGGCGATGGCCAGGTCCTTGTTGCGGTCGCGGCCGTCCGTCTCGTAGGTCTCGCCACGGATCGGCAGCAGCAGGGCGTAGGCGGCGGACCAGAAGTAGGGCACCAGGATCATCGAGGTCGCCAGGTAGATCAGCGACAGGTAGGTGCTGGCGCTGAACAGCGTGACGATGAGGAACAGCTGGACCATGGCGTTGGTCAGCCACAGGGCGTTGGCCGGCACATGGTTGGCGTTCTCGCGACGGAGGAACTCCGGCATCGTGTGGTCCTTGGCGGCGGCGAAGAGGATCTCCGCGCACAGCAGCACCCAGGACAGCAGGGCACCGACCAGGGAGATGATCAGGCCGACGCTGATCAGCACCGCGCCCCAGTGGCCGACCACGTGCTCCAGCACCGCCGCCATGGACGGGTTCTGCAGCTTGGCCAGTTCAGGCTGGGTCATGATGCCGAGCGACAGCACGTTCACCAGCACCAGCAACAGCAGCACGGTGACGAAGCCGATGATGGTGGCCTTGCCGACATCGCTGCGCTTCTCGGCGCGGGCGGAGAAGATGCTCGCGCCCTCGATGCCGATGAACACCCAGACGGTGACCAGCATCATGTTGCGCACCTGGTTCATCACGCTGCCGAGCTCGGGGTTCATCGAGCCCCAGATGTCGGCGGTGAAGATGTCCAGCTTGAAGGCGAACAGGCAGATGAGGATGAACAGGAACAGCGGCACGATCTTGGCGACCGTGGTCACCAGGTTGATGAAGGCTGCCTCCTTGATCCCGCGCAGCACCAGGAAATGCACGGCCCAGAGCACCACCGAGGCACCGATGATGGCCGCCGGGGTGTTGCCCTCGCCGAAGATCGGGAAGAAGTAGCCGAGGGTGCTGAACAGCAGGACGAAGTAGCCGACGTTGCCCAGCCAGGCGCTGATCCAGTAGCCCCAGGCCGAGGAGAAACCCATGTAGTCGCCGAAGCCGGCCTTGGCATAGGCGTACACGCCGCCGTCGAGATCGGGCTTGCGATTGGCCAGGGTCTGGAAGACGAAGGCCAGGGTCAGCATGCCGACGGCGGTGATGCCCCAGCCGATGAGGATGGCGCCGACATCGGCACTGGCTGCCATGTTCTGCGGCAGCGAGAAGATACCGCCGCCGACCATGGAGCCAACTACCAGCGCCACCAAAGCGCCTAGTCGGAGTTTTTGGGTGGAGTCTGACATCTTGCACCTCCAGTAGGAGTAGGAACTGTGCTTAGTTGGCTCTTCCTTTCGGGGAAGAGTTATGACGTAGGTCAATAGCTAGCTATCAATCCGCGCGGGACAATTTCCTTACAGATTTCGGAGGGGGCGTGGCGGCTTCGGAGGCATGCTCGGAATGAGCAGAATAGGGGGTCGGCAAGCCATCCCAGGCGGCGCCCAGTTCAAACTAGTTGGTTTTTGTGACAGTTCAAGCTGTAAGAATTTGTTGTAAGAAACATGGCCAAATGCCATTTGCTTATATTGGAATTATTCAAGTTTCACTTGATTTCGAATGGATATAAGCCAACTAACTTGGAAGTTTCCTACATCAACTTTCCATAAGGTGGATGGAGCACGTTTCGACCTGGGCACCTGGCCGTCAGACGGGCCAGGGCAGGGCCCTGCCCTGGCTGTCTGGTCGACATGGAATACCAGCTCCGGCAGCGTGATCGCGAAACCTACGTGCACGTCGACCTGCGAGGTGAGGTGACCGGGCGCGGTCTCCATGAACGCTTCGCGTTGCATGGCGATGTCGCCTACAACGTGCTGCAGAGCGCCTGCCGGCGCCTGCGACGGCATGGATTTGCGGATCACTGCGGGCATGCGTGGGATTACGAGCGGGTCTTCGCCGACCTGCGCAGGCAATTGCACGCTGCGCCGGGAATGCCGGTGGACCTCGCGCGCTTTCTTCTCGACAGGTCGCTTTGACCGGGTAGATACGACGAACCCGGCGCGAGGGCCGGGTTCGACGTGGAAGACGACGGGCTGATGGTCCGCCGCCTGCCGCCAGGGCCGGGGAGGACCGAGGCTGCGCTGGGGAAAGAAACCCGGTGGCGGCTTGTGGCCGCTGCGGGCAGGCATCCCGGGGAGGCGGGATGCCCTGGTTCAATGCCTTGGCATTGAGATGCGGTGTACGGAGCAAGGCCTGTGCCAGTGCCGGTGGGCGCCGGGATTGCTGGCTTCGGCCCGGGGAGCGGCTCCGATCTGAGCGGAAGTCCGCCTATCAGTCCTGCTCGTCGGCGGGATTTCCGCCACCGAAGCTGAGGTTGTGCTTGCGCAGCTTGTCCGACAGCGTCTTGCGCGGCAGGCCCAGGGCCTCGGCGAGACTGCGCATGGAGTTGTGCGGGTTGGCCAGCTCCGCGAGGATCAGTGCCCGCTCGAAGGCTTCCACCTGCTCGCTCAGGCCGCCGCTGCTGCTGGGCAGTTCCGGCGCACCGTTGTCCAGGGCCAGGTCGAGGCCGAGGGCGAAGCGCTCGCTGGCGTTCTGCAGTTCGCGCACGTTGCCGGGCCAATCGTGGGTCAGCAGCAGGGCACGCTGCGAGCTGTCCAGCGTGCGCGGCTGGCTGCCGTGGCGCGCGGCGGCGGCTTCGGCGAAGTGCTGGAACAGCAGGAGGATGTCCTCGCCGCGTTCACGCAGCGGCGGGATGCGCAGGCTGGCGACGTTGAGGCGGTAGTAGAGGTCGGCACGGAAGCGGCCCTGGTCGGCGGCCTGGCGCAGGTCTTCCTTGGTGGCGGCGATGACGCGGATATCCAGCGGGATCAGCTGGTTGGCACCGAGCCGTTCGACCACGCGCTCCTGCAACAGGCGCAGCAGCTTGACCTGCACGTCGGGGCTCATGCTCTCGATCTCGTCGAGGAATACGGTGCCGCCGTTGGCGTACTCGAACTTGCCGATGCGGCGCTTCTGCGCGCCGGTGAAGGCGCCCTGTTCGTGGCCGAAGAGCTCGCTCTCCACCACCGACTCCGCCAGGGCGCCGGCGTTGATGGCGACGAAGGGGCCGTCGCGGCGCGCGGACAGGTCGTGCAGCGCGCGGGCCACCACCTCCTTGCCGGCGCCGGTCTCGCCGAGGATCAGCACGTCGGCGCTGGTGCCGGCGAGGGCTCCGATCTGCTCGCGCAGGCGCTGGGCAGCGGTCGACTGGCCCACCAGGCGGCCGCTGAGCTGCTGGCGGTCGGAGAGGGCCAGGCGCAGGCTGCGGTTCTCCAGCACCAGGCGGCGCAGGTCGAGGGCGCGGCGCACGCTGTCGAGCAGGTCTTCGCTGGCGAAGGGCTTCTCCAGGAAGTCATAGGCACCGGCGCGCATGGCCTGCACGGCCAGGGGTACGTCGCCGTGGCCGGTGATCAGCAGCACGGGCAGCTGGGGGTCGCGTTCGTGAAGCTGGCGCAGCAGTTCGAGGCCGTCGACACCGGGCATGCGGATGTCGCTGACCACCACGCCCGGCCAGTCGGCGGGCAGGTTCGCGGCCAGGCCCTTGGCGTCGCCCAGGGTGGCGACCTTGAGGCCGGCGAGGTCGAGGGTCTGGCTCAGGGCCTGGCGCAGGTGCGGGTCGTCATCGACCAGCAGGACCTGGGTGCCGGCTTCGAGTGGCTGGGTCATGCGGAATGGTCCTCGGGTGAGAGGGGGTTGGCGCCGGGGATGGCCGAGCGCAGGTGCAGGGTCAGCAGGGCGCCGCCTTCGGGGTGGTTGGCCAGCAGCAGTTCGCCGCCGAGGGCACGGATCAGGCTGTCGCAGATGGCCAGGCCGAGGCCCAGGCCCTGGGCACTGGTTTTGGTGGTGAAGAAGGGCTCGCGCGCGCGCTGCAGGGCTTCGCGGCTGAAGCCCGGGCCGTTGTCGCGCAGGGTCAGGGTCACGCCTTCGGCATGGGCTTCGGCGCTGAGCCAGATACGCCGGGGCTGCGGCTTCTCGCCCAGGGCGTCGAGGGCGTTGGCCAGCAGGTTGCCGAGCACCTGGCGCAGGCGGGTTTCACCGGCCTGGACCCAGAGCTGGGCCTCGGGCATGTCGCGGATCAGTTCCACCTCCATCGCCCGGCGACGCTTGGCCAGCAGCGCCAGGGCATCGTCGAGCGCCGGTTGCAGGGCGACGTTCTCCGGTGCGTGGCGGTCGCGCCGGGCGAAGGCGCGCAGGTGGGCGATGATCGAGGCCATGCGTCCGGTCAGCTCGCTGATCTGCCGCAGGTTGCCGCGGGCATCGTCATAGCGCCCGTGGTCCAGCAGCACGCCGGCGTTGTCGGCGTAGCTGCGGATGGCGGCCAGCGGCTGGTTGAGTTCGTGGCTGATGCTCGCGGACATGGTGCCGAGGGCGGAGAGCTTGCCGGCCTGCACCACTTCGTCCTGAGCGCGCACCAGCTCCTGCTGGGCCTGTTCGCGCTCCAGCACCTCGACCTTGAGTCGGCTGTTGAGGGCTTCGAGGTCCTGGGTGCGCTCCTGCACGCGCTGCTCCAGTTCGCGGCGGGCACGGGTGTCCAGGGCGATGCGGTCGAGGTAGTGGCGGCGGCGCTGCATCATCAGGCCGAGCAGCAGCAGCAGGGCGAGCAGGGTGGCGGCGGCGATGGCGTCGGTGGTACGCACCTGGCGGTCGACCAGGACCTGCGGCGCGAGGATGCTCACCGTCCAGCCGGTTTCACGGAGCTCGCGGCTCTGGGTGATCCACTCGCCGGGGCGCAGGCGGATGGGCTCGGGGGACTGGGTCGGGTAGGGCTGGTTGGCGGCGATGGCTGCGCGTTCGGCGTTGTCCAGCTCACGGGTGGCATGGAAGCGCCACTGCGGGCGCGAGGTGATGATCGCGACGCCGTTGGAGTCCGTCACCAGCAGCTGTTCCGGGGTATTGCCCCAGAGCGATTCGGCATCGTCCAGATCGACCTTGACGACCAGTATGCCGATCACCGCCTGGCCCTCGCGCACGGGACTTGCGTAGAAGTAACCGCGCTTGCCGGAGGTGGTGCCGAGGCCGAAGAAGCGCCCCTGACGGCCCTGCAGCGCCTCGCGGTAATAGGGACGGAAGGCGAAGTCGCGGCCGATGAAGCTGTCCGCCTTGTCCCAGTTGGAGGAACTGAGGGTGATGCCCTGGGGATTCATCAGGTAGATGACGTCGGCACCGGTCTCCTCGCGCACCTCGCTCAGCAACCGGTTGGCGGCTTCCAGGCGCGTCGGGTCGTGCGGCTCGGCCAGCTGGCTGCGCAGGGCGGGCAGGTCGGCGAGGATCGGCGGCAGTACTTCGAAGCGACGCAGGGTGCCCAGCAGGTTGGCGACGTAGAGGTCGAGGGTCTGCCGGTTCTGCTCGGCAAGGGCCTGGTTGTAGTAGCGCTCGGCCAGGTGGTGGGCCGGCCACAGCAAGGGCGCCAGGACCAGGGCCAGCAGGACGAGGCTGCGCCAGCGGGGGCGATAGGGGAGGGCGTTGGCGGTCATGGGTGTCGGAATGCGCCGGGGATGCGGCGCATTATGACACCGGCGGACTCAGCGAGGGTGACGCAGGCACTCGTCCAGGCCCTGGCGCCAGTCGGGCAGGGCGACGTCCCAGTCGCGCAGCAGCTTGCTGCCGTCCATCCGCGAGTTGAGTGGCCGCTGGGCCGGCGTCGGGTAGGCGCTGCTGGGGATGGGCTCCAGGCGGGCGCTGGGCTTGTCCTCGGCCTTGAGCGCGTCGGCGATGGCGCTGGCGAAGCCGAACCAGGAGGTCTCGCCGCCGGCGCTGAAGTGATAGGTGCCCCAGGCCTGGCGGCCGTCCTGCCAGCGCTGGATCAGCGTGGCGGTAGCGGCGGCGATGTGGCCGGCCCAGGTGGGTGCGCCGATCTGGTCGTCCACCACGCGCAGGTGTTCGCGCTCCTGCAGCAGGCGCTGCATGGTGAGCAGGAAGTTGCGCCCGTGCAGGGAGTAGACCCAACTGGTGCGCAGGATCAGGTGCGCACCGCCCACCGCGCGGATCGCCTCTTCCCCGGCCAGCTTGCTGCGGCCGTAGACGCCCAGCGGGTTGGTTGGGTCGTCCTCGTCATAAGGGGCGGGCTTGCTGCCGTCGAAGACGTAGTCGGTGGAGTAGTGGATCAGCGGCGCGCCCAGGGCGGCGGCTTCTTCGGCCAGCACGCCGGGGGCGCTGGCATTCAGGGCGAAGGCGGCCTGGGGCTCGCTCTCGGCCTGGTCCACGGCGGTGTGGGCGGCGGCGTTGATGATCAGGTCGGGGCGCTCGGCGCGGACCCGCTGGCGGATGGCCTCGCTGTCGGCAAGATCGAGGCGGTCGCGGCCCAGGACCAGCAGTTCGGCCCGGTCGGCGAGAGCCAGTTGCAGTTCGCGGGCGACCTGGCCGTTGTGGCCGGTGATGAGGATCTTCATGGGAATACGTCGGCCTCTGCGAGGCTCAGGCCGGCCTGGTCCTTGGCGGAGAGCTGGGGCGCTTCGCTCAGTTGCCAGTCGATGGCCAGCGTCGGGTCGTCCCAGCGGATGCAGCGCTCGTGGGCCGGGGCGTAGTAGTCGGTGGTCTTGTAGAGGAACTCCGCGAACTCGCTGAGCACCACGAAGCCGTGGGCGAAGCCTTCCGGGATCCAGAGCTGGCGCTTGTTCTCGGCAGACAGGTGCACGGAGACCCAGCGGCCAAAGTTCGGCGAGCTGCGGCGCACGTCGACAGCGACGTCGAGCACCTCGCCGGCTGTGACCCGCACCAGCTTGCCCTGGGCCTGTTGCAGCTGGTAGTGCAGGCCCCGCAGCACGCCCTTCTGCGAGCGCGAGTGGTTGTCCTGGACGAACTCCCGCTTGAGGCCGGTGGCCTCTTCGAAGGCCCGGGCGTTGAAGCTCTCGAAGAAGAAGCCGCGCTCGTCGCCGAAGACGCGGGGTTCGAGGATCAGCATCTCCGGCAGTTCGGTGGCGATGGCCTTCATGCCAGTTCCCCTGCCAGCTTGTAGAGGTATTGGCCGTAGCCGGTCTTGCCGAAGGCCTTGGCGCGTTCCAGCAGCAGCGTCTTGTCGATCCAACCGTTCTGGAAGGCGATCTCTTCCAGGCAGGCGACCTTGAGGCCCTGGCGGTGCTCGATGGTCTGCACGTACTGGGAGGCTTCGAGCAGGCTGTCATGGGTGCCGGTGTCGAGCCAGGCGAAGCCGCGGCCGAGCTTCTCGACACGCAGGTCACCACGTTGCAGGTAGGCGTTGTTGACGTCGGTGATTTCCAGCTCGCCGCGGGGGGAGGGCTTAACCGCCTTGGCGATGTCGATGACGTCGTTGTCGTAGAAGTACAGTCCGGTGACGGCGTAGCTGGACTTGGGCTTGGCGGGTTTTTCCTCGATGGATATGGCCTGGCCCTGGGCATCGAACTCGATGACGCCGAAGCGCTCCGGGTCGTTGACCCAGTAGCCGAACACGGTCGCGCCTTTGCTGCCTTCGGCCGCGCGCTTGAGCTTTTCGGTGAAGTGCTGGCCGTGGAAGATGTTGTCGCCGAGGATCAGGCAGACCGGGTCTCCGCCGATGAATTCCTCGCCGATCAGGAAGGCCTGGGCGAGGCCATCCGGTGAAGGCTGCTCGGCGTAGCTTAGGCGCACGCCGAACTGGCTGCCGTCACCCAGCAGGTTGCGGTACTGGGGCAGGTCCTGGGGGGTTGAGATGATCAGGATCTCGCGGATGCCGGCGAGCATCAGCACGGAGATGGGGTAGTAGATCATCGGCTTGTCGTAGATCGGCAGCAGCTGCTTGGACACGCCGAGGGTGATGGGGTGCAGGCGGGTGCCGGAGCCCCCGGCGAGGATGATGCCTTTCATGCTTGGGCTCCCAGGCGTTCGCGTTGGTAGCTGCCGTCCTGTACGCGGCGGCACCACTCCAGGTTGTCGAGGTACCACTGCACCGTCTTGCGCAGGCCGGTCTCGAAGGTTTCTTGAGGCCTCCAGCCCAGCTCGCGTTCGATCTTGCCGGCGTCGATGGCGTAGCGCAGGTCGTGCCCCGGGCGGTCTTTCACATGGGTGATCAGCTCCTCGAAGCGGGAGACGCCCTGGGGCTTGGCGGGTGCGAGCTCTTCCAGCAGCGCACAGATGCCGCGCACCACATCGATGTTCTTCTGCTCGTTATGGCCGCCGACGTTGTAGGTCTCGCCGACCACTCCACGGGTGACGACTTCGACCAGGGCGCGGGCGTGGTCCTCGACGAACAGCCAGTCGCGCACCTGCAGGCCGTCGCCATAGACCGGCAGCGGCTTGCCTTCGAGGGCATTGAGGATCATCAGCGGGATCAGCTTCTCGGGGAAGTGATAGGGGCCGTAGTTGTTGGAGCAGTTGGTCAGCAGCACCGGCAGGCCGTAGGTGCGGTTCCAGGCGCGGACGAGGTGATCGGACGCCGCCTTGCTCGCCGAGTAGGGCGAGCTGGGCGCATAGGGCGTGGTCTCGGTGAACAGGTCGTCCACGCCATGCAGGTCGCCATACACCTCGTCGGTGGAGATGTGATGGAAGCGGAAGGCGGCCTTGCGCTCGGCATCCAGTCCGGACCAGTAAGCGCGGGTGCTTTCCAGCAGCGCATAGGTACCGACGATGTTGGTCTGGATGAATTCGGCCGGGCCGTCGATGGAGCGGTCGACATGGGACTCGGCCGCCAGGTGCATGATGGCGTCGGGCTGGAAGCGCTGCAGGGCGGCGCCTACGACGGCGCTGTCGGCGATATCGGCCTTGAGGAACTGGTAGCGGGGGTTGTCCGCGACGCTGGTCAGGGACTCGAGGTTGCCGGCATAGGTCAGCTTGTCGAGGTTGAGGACTTCGTGATCGGTGTGGACCAGCAGATGCCGGACGAGTGCGGAGCCAATGAAGCCGGCTCCGCCGGTGATGAGGATGCGCATGTTCGAATCCGGAAAAATGAAACGATTATATCCAGCGTGGCGGTGGACTCTCCAGGGTTCATCCAACGCATGCACGGTAATTCAGATCAGTCGGCTTTTCTCATAGAAATCGAAGGCTTCCTGCATGTAGCGGCTATTGCCCAGGTTGAAGCCGAGTCCTGAATCGGAAGTTCTGGCCGCTCGCTTCAGCAGCTCGAAGAAGAGCGCGGCGACAACCGGAAAACCCGACAGCAGTTCGATGTTCCGGGTGAGGAATATATCCAGTGCATCGTCCGTGGACAGCTGGAAGGTCTTCATGCCCCCCCAATAAAGCAACTGATGGGTAGTGACACACTCTGCAGCGGGTCTGCTCTGGCTGACAAAAAGGCAACTCCTGGTCTGCTGCATCTTTTCCGCCGTCAGGAAGTTCGATGCCGCGAGGGCGGCCAGTCGCTGCTCCTGGGGGCCATAGTCGGCGAGTGTGTCCAGTATCGACCAGAGGTAACGGGCGTCCAGAAAGCCCAGCAGAACACTTAGATAGCGCTCTGTGAATGCCGTGAAGGCAGCCAGGTCGCTATCCTTCGCCTCATAGTCGATGCCGCTGAAGCGCCCTCGCCAGCCCTGGCCGCGCTTGCCCCTGCGCAACCGGATCATCAAGCTCTTGTAGGCCTCCAGATCAGAGCCCTTGGCAAGGATCTGCTCGGTGCTGGCGCGCAGATACTGCGGGTCGTCCCTGGGTAGCAGTTCGAAGTGGATGAAGGTGTTCAGCAGTGCTGTGTGGTCGCCGTAGAGCCGGAGGAACTCTCGCTGGCCATCGGTGGTTCTGAGTACCACCTTGTAGATGTTCCCGGGGGCTATGCCGTATTCGGCGGCGTGGAATGCGAACCCGCAGTGCCCCGTTTCGTGCAGGCGTGCCGCGAGTACGTCGGGCCTGTTCAAGGTGCAAGGTACGGCCCCGAGGAACTGGTCATGGTGATGGAGTTCAGCCCTGACCGGCTGCGCACAGGACGCCCAGCCAGAAAGCGCCGGGGTCCTCAGATTGATGTCGACCGAGCACCTGAACGTCATATCAGGCCCCTGTAGAACGCTGCTCGTCGCCAACCCGAAAGTGCCTGTCCGCCGAACGGCCGGCCATACATGGTGCGCCGGAAATGCTCGCGCTGATTGGGGTCGAGGCTATTGGCCAGGTTCTCGATGTCTCGTGGGTTGAAGATGCCGCGGTAGAGACCATCCATCTTGATCAGCGGAAGGCCCATCGCATGGAGGAAGGCATTGTTCTGGTGAATTTGCGAGCCCACCGAGAAGCAATCGAGGAAGCCTGCAAGGAGTTCGGCCCTCACCTCCTGCTGGATGCGTGCCCTATCCTCGCTTTCATTGCTGAGTGAATTGCAGAGTGCCTCCACGAACTGCGTCACGGTGCCTGAGAAGAATACGTCGACGCTCTTCATGTCCGTCAGTCGGGTGGTGGCGGGGGTGGTGCTCAGGAGTTGGGTGGTGTTGTACAGATACCTGGATGTGATCCGTACTGCGGCATCCCCAAGGGAGAAGGTCCTCCAGGACACCAGTTTGGAGTTGCGGGTCAGCTCGACCATCTTCTCGAGCAATCCATCGTCGTCCCGCAGCGCATGGGCGGCTCGCGTCGTGTCGTACAGGGCCCGAAAATGCTCCGCTGAGCGAGCGGCCTTGCGCAGGTGGCGTGACAGGGCCATTTCGCCACGCTTGATCACGAGAGGTCGTACGTCGCTGCAGCGGTATCGCTTCCAGAACCCTCGTATGCCTTTGCTTCTCAGCACTTCGCCGCTCATGGCGATGCAGAACGAGCCGAGGTGGTGCTCGATCTCATGGTTCTCGGTCGCACCCAGGACATCGCAACTCGACTCGAACATTTCCTGCAGGAAGCTTTTGCAGTGCTTGGTGCTGAAATAGATGCTGTCATTGACCATCAGCAGCCTTGGGCAGCTGTCGGCCATGGCGGACTCATAGAGAAACTCGAAGCCGGTCTTGTAGCTGCCGAAATCGCGACCGAAGTTGCGCCGTTCAATGTAGCAATCGATCAGATGCCGGTAATCCTTGGGGCTATCCAGTTTCAGGGTGTTGACGCAGAGCGTGTAGATACCCAACTCCTTGGCAGCTTCAAGAAGTTGGATGACGTCGTCTCTCAACCGACCCTTCTCGTACAAGGCCAGCAGCATCAGCTTCTGGCCCTGGTAAGGGGCCGTGAAGATGCCCCGCTCTCTGGAGCCGAGATTGCCGACGCCATTCTTCAACGACTGGAGCCAGAGATAGAAGTACGCGGCCCGGTAGGTCGCCTCGGTTCTGATCCTTTTCAACATGGGAGTCTCATCATTCGTGGGGTTCGTACTGCAGAACGGCTCAGGTCTTGGGGGGCTTGCGTTCAAGGAGGGACTCGTAGAGGTCCAGAACCTGGGTCACCGAGGTGCCCTCGATGATCTGTCCGTCTTCGAGGATCACGCAGCGATCGCAGACCTTTTCCACCTGTACTCGGGAATGGGAAACCATGACTACCGTCTGGCCCAAGGCGATCTTTTGCATCATGGTGCGCTCGGCCTTGCGGCGGAATTGGGCATCACCAACGCTGAGGACTTCGTCCACGAGCAGAACGTCGGGATTGAGGATGGTGCTTATGGAAAAGCCCAACCTGGCTGCCATGCCCGTCGAATAGGTGCGCAGGGGCTCTTCGAAGTACCGGCCCAGCTCGGAGTACGTTTTGACCTCTTCCAGGCGCGCTTTCACCTCTGCCTGGGGATGGCCTAGCAGCATGCCGCCAAACAGGGCGTTGTCGCGTCCACTCAGGTTTCCGTCGAAGCCTGATTGCAAGGCGAGGAGAGCAACCGAGACTCCATGGTTAACCAGGGAGCCCCTATCCGGGCGAAGGGCTCCCGATAGTATTTTCAGCAAAGTGGACTTGCCCGAACCGTTGCGTCCGAGGATGCCAAGCGTCTCTCCAGCCGAAACCCTGAGGTTCACCGAGCGAAGTGGCTCGGCAAAGTCACCCTTCGTGCCTTTGAGACGGAAGCGTACGCCGACCTGATGAAGTGAAAGCACCGTACCCTTGCTCATTCCATACCCCGTCTGGCGAAGCGGTCGCGATAGCGGGTGAAAACGATCCCCGTGGCGATAAGCAGCAGCGTGGAGGCTATGAGCAGATAGAGAATGCCTGCCATGTCCATGCTGCCGTTCCCCAGCAGTGCCTGGCGATAGAGCGCGATGAGGTGCAGCAATGGATTGC
This sequence comes from Pseudomonas sp. 57B-090624, assembly GCF_003234055.1. Lineage (NCBI taxonomy): Bacteria > Pseudomonadati > Pseudomonadota > Gammaproteobacteria > Pseudomonadales > Pseudomonadaceae > Pseudomonas > Pseudomonas sp. 57B-090624. The sequence continues at coordinate 32,231 of NZ_QKRU01000014.1, read as the reverse complement.
AGGCTATTAGGTCGGCGAAGCGCCCGCTCAGGTTGCGTGGGTCGTAGACCACTCCGGAGAGGAACATCAGGAGCGTCAGCCCCGTGCCCACGAGGTTCGACAGGTCGCGGATGAAGGGAATGATGGCGGCCACCAGCAGGCCCACCGCGCAGGTGAACATGAGTTGCAGGGCGAGCAGCAACGGCAACATGAGCAGGCCGCTTCCGGTCTTCAAGTGCCCGGTAACCAGCAGCAGAACCAGTAGCAGGGCAAAGGCAGGCAATTGTTTGAGGCTGGTCTGGAGTATCCCAACCAGTGGGAAAAACGCCGGAGAGATGCCTGTGTTCAGTAACAGTGTCTGTCCCCCCAGGATGCTGTTGCTGCTGGCAGTGATCGCCTTGGCGAACCACATCCAGGGCAGCAATCCAGTAAGGAGGAACGTGCCGTAACCTTCACGCCCGGCATGCAGCAGGCTGCCGAAGAGGAAGTAATAGACCAGCAGGTGCAGCAGGGGCTCCACGACCACCCAAGCGAGGTTCAGTCGGGTACGGGATGATTCCGATTTCAGGTTCAGCAGGGCACGGGTCCATATCAGTTGCAGGAAGTGAACGCCGGGTTGCTGTTTCGAGGTGCTTATCGAGGGTGGAGGCTGGGTGCCGTATTCGGCCATCAGGCGATAGCGCCTGGCCTCGGAAAGATTTCCCAGGCGACGATGCAGAGAAGAGAGGCGCTCCAGCGCCTCAGGAGCATCCGGATTCATCAGGTGCTGCTCTTGCCAGCAGGCGACGGCTCGATGAACGTGCCCCGATTGCTCTGCCATTTCGGCGATAGCGGCCAGAGCACCTGACCGGTCCTGGTCTCGCTCCATCACCTCCTGGGTGAAGGCGTCGACCTGTTCCGGACTGCCTGCCTTCATCGCCCACTCGGCAGAGGCCAGCCAGGTGCGCAGATGATCGGGGAACATGCCACGTGCTTCCGCCAAGAGGCTTCCAGCCTTGCCTGGCTCACCTATGGCCATATGGCTCATGGCCCCCTGCAACCAGGGAGCGGGATGCCCGGCATAGTGCGTGCGAAAGACTTTCCAGAGGGCAGAGGCCTCTTTCCAGCGGCCCTCGGACATCAGCCGATTGCCTTCGGCGAAGGCTGTGGCCGGGGGGAGCCGAGGTGTGGCTGGAGTATCGACGATGCTGCAATTGCGGGTCATGGCAGCACCTCAGAAGCGTCGGCAGAGCAGGGCGAAGAGTATCCCCAGGTTGCCTAGCCGGGTCTGCCTGTGTATCCCGGCCGCCCGAAGCATCAGATAGCCCTTGATAGCGGACGAGCGTCGAGCCTTGCGGAATTGCATCAGCAACCGGCGGTTCTCATCGGTCAGAAGATGGGCGACTTCTCCGAGGTTACGAATGTTCGATTCGTTCCAGCACCGGAAGCGACCGTTCAGCACCATGGCGATCCGGACGGCTCGAGCACGCATGGAGGTATTGGCGCCTACGAGATTGGCTGAGTGCTGTCGGTAGCTGACCGTGGGATGGCAATCATAGATGACCTCGCCACCCGCCCCGCTCACCAGGAGATAGCTCCACCAGTCATGGGAGATGGGATTCAGTGCCTTGCCGGCTGCGCGCAGCACGTCCCGGGCTGCGCGGTTGAACACCATGGTGTTGCCTCCACCGATGTTCTGCACGAGCGCATTGGCGAAGCCCGGTGGTCTCTCGAACAGAGGGGAATGACCCAGTCGACTGCCGTCTTCGGCGATCAGGTAGGTCCGGCCGCAGTAAAGGGCGGGTATGGACGGGGGGATTGCTTTCAGGGATCGGAGCGCTACGGAAAGCTTGTCCGGGTGCCATCTGTCGTCCTGATCACACCAGGCGAAGTAGTCGCCATCGATGGACGTGTTATGCACCAGGGACAGGAAATTGCTTGCGAACCCGCGTTCCGGGCCTTTGAGGATGCAGAGCCGACTCTTGCCGATACGTTGCTGATACCTCGACAGAATTGAGCCTGTGGTGTCCGATGACGCGTCATCGGAGGCGAATATCTTCCAGTTCCGATGCTTCATGCCGATTATGGAGTCCAGCTGTTCGCCCAGGAAGCGCGAGCCCTGGAAGGTACAGAGGAGTATCGCCACTCTCGGCGAGGTACAGGCCAGACCCTGGACCGTGTGGTTTCGGCTTGCGGTATCCCGGGCCGCATATGTCTTGGGAGGTATTGTTGCGAGCATCCCTTCTCCTGCACCGGAGCGGGCCCCGGGTGGTTATTTACACAGGGCAGGGAGCATAAAGAGGATGACGTGCCGATGAACCAGGCTGATTCCCCGAGGGATTGGTGACTTCCTTCCTTCGGGTGAAGGAAAAATCCGAGCAAGGGTTTGCCAATTGGCGGACACAAAAAAGCCCCGCATCGCTGCGGGGCTTTTTTCATGTCTTGGTGCCGGCACCAGGAATCGAACCCGGGACCTACTGATTACAAGTCAGTTGCTCTACCAGCTGAGCTATACCGGCAAGGGGCGGCCATTATAGCGATTGGCTGGGCTGAGTAAACCACCTGATGGTGCTGCTCAGAATCAGAAGGCGTGTGCTTATGCACAAGTGTGAGGTTTTTGGCACGGGAGTACTCGCGATCTGTGATCTGGGTCGCGGAATGGCGTAACTGGCTGTTTTTCCGATGATTTATTTTTTGCTCAAAAAGCGATCAATTCTCAGCAGGCCTTGCCTGGGTGGGCGTTCGGGCAGTTGCTCATAAATCATCAACAAAGTTATCCACAGGTTCTGTGGGCAAATCGCTGCGCTCCGCGAGTAGCAGGAGGTTGCGGGGGGTGAGGCGGTGTTCGCAGAAGCGACCGGCCTGCACCCGGTAGCCGCGTTCCTGGAGGAACAGGGCGCGGTCGAGCAACAGCCAGACCTCCAGCGGGCGGCGGAAGAGGGCGCGCAGCAGTTCGAGGTTGCGCACCTGGGCCAGGCGTTCCCAGCCCTGGGCTTCCAGTCGATCCCAATCGCGTGAGGCGGGGGTGTCCAGGCCCTTCAATTCGGCGAGGTCGCGGCAGTAGCGCTCGAAGGATTTCTCCAGCCATCTCACCGGTAACGAGGGCGTGGGCAGGTAGTGGTCGATGCCGCGCTGTTCCCGCTGCAGCAGGTCGAAGGCCAGGCGCCTGGCCATGGACTGGTCGCGCTGGCGACGGACGCGGGCGCCGGCGGTGACGGTTTCGCTCTGCACCAGGCGCAGGTCGCGGCGGTCCGGTCGCAGGCTCGAGTCCTGCGCGGCGGCGGACAGGGGGCGGTACTGCGCCTCGTCGATGCGGTTGTAGCAGCAAGGGGCCACGGCCAGTTGTCCACAGCCCTGGTCGCTGGCCAGGTGCAGCAGGCGTACGTGCAGGTCGCCGCAGGCATGCAGGGCGATGGCGGTGTGTTCGGGGCGCAGCTGGTCGGCGGTGTTGCAGGCCATCACGTCCTGCAGGCGGTGCGACGCGTCGATCCCGAGCCGGTCGCTGAGTCGCTGGCCGTCTTCCACCAGCAGGGAGTCGAATTCCAGGCAGGTGAGCGCCGCATCAGGGTGGGCCAGGCTGCGCCCCAGGTGGCCCTTGCCGGCACACCAATCGAGCCAATGACGGGGCGCCCGGCTGAATCGCAGGCTGCCGGCGAAGGCCTGGATCTGCTGCCATTTGCGCCCGGGTACGTCGAGGCAGAGGGCGGGCGGCCACGTGCGCGCTGGGGCCGGGGCGAAGGCGCCGATCTCGGCCAGCTCGCGCGAGCGGCCGGCCAGCCCGGGGAAGGGCGCAGGGGCATCGGGCAGGTCCAGCAGACCGTGGCTGGCTTCCGCCTGTTCCAGGCTGCGGCTGCGAAGCCAGCGGGCGAGATCGGGCAGTTCGTCTTCCCAGCCCAGGTGCAGCTCGGTGAAGGGCTCCGGGTGCCACAACGGGTAGCCGTGGCTGAGGAACTCATCCAGCGCGGTGAAGCGTTCGAGCAGCAGGGGGCCCTGAAGGGGGGCGGGGCTTGGCATGGCGAGGGAGATGACGGCGATCGGGTGCGCAGTATAGCGCCGCCCCTCGTGACGAGGGGCGGCGGGCGGTCAGCGGCCCTGGCAGGCGTCGACGCGCAGCCAGCGTTCCAGCAGGCGGAAGCCGCGTACCAGCAGGAAGGCGATCACCAGGTAGAACATCCCGGCGGCGAAGAAGATTTCGACCGGCAGGTAGGTGCGGGCAATGATGGTGCGGGCCATGCCGGTGAGTTCCAGCAGGGTCACGGTGCTGGCCAGGGCGCTGGCCTTGAGCATCAGGATCACCTCGTTGCTGTAGGCCGGCAGGCCGATACGCGCGGCGCGGGGCAGCACGATGTGCACCAGGGTCTTGAACTGCGACATGCCCAGCGCCCGCGCGGCCTCGATCTCGCCCGGCGGGATGGCCTGGATGGCGCCGCGGATGATCTCGGCGATATAGGCCGCCGTGTGCAGGGTCATGGTGATGACCGCACACCAGAACGGGTCGCGCAGGTAGGGCCAGAGCGGGCCCTTGCGCACCAGGTCGAACTGGGCGAGGCCGTAGTAGACGAGGAACAGCTGTACCAGCAGCGGCGTGCCACGGAAGAAGAAGATGTAGCCGTAGGGCAGGGCGCGCACGTACCAGTGGCGCGAGGAGCGGGCGATGCCCATGGGCAGGGCGAGGATCAGCCCGGCGACCACGGCGATAGCCACCAGCTCCAGGGTCAGCAGCGCCCCGTCGAACAGGCGCGGCAGGTACTTGATGATCACGTCCCAGTTCATGCCGCGCTCCTCTTGAAGCCGCGTCCGGCGCGTTTTTCGAGCCAGTGCATGCCGATCATCGCGAGGATGGTCAGGCCCAGGTAGATGAAGGCCGCCACCATGTAGAAGGTGAAGGGCTCCTTGCTGGCGGTCACGGCGATCTGCGAGCGGCGCATGATTTCCTCGAGGCCGATCACCGAGACCAGCGCGGTGTCCTTCATCAGGATCATGAACAGGTTGCCCAGGCCCGGCAGGGCGATGCGCCACATCTGCGGCAGGATCAGGCGCCATAGGACGCGCCCGTTGGACATCCCGAGCGCCAGGCCCGCCTCACGGTGCCCCTTGGGGATCGCCAGGATGGCCCCGCGGAACACCTCGGTGGCGTAGGCGCCGAAGCACAGGCCCAGGGCGATGGTGCCGGCGGCGAAGGCCGACAGCTCCAGGCCGGGCACGCCGATCTTCTCGCCGATGGCGCGCATGAGGTTCACGGTGCCGAAGTAGATCAGCAGGACCCAGAGCAGCTCGGGCACACCGCGTACCAGGGTGGAGTAGGTTCCGCCAAGCCACTGCAGCGGCTTTTTGGGGGAAGTCTTGGCCAGGGCGCCGAGCAGGCCCAGCACCAGACCGAGCGACAGCGCGCAGAGCGCCAGCTTGATGGTCATGAGGGTGCCGGCCGCCAGGGCGGGGCCGAATCCGTAGAGGTCGAGGTTCATCTGCAAGGCTACTGCTGGGGACCGGCGCCGCGTGGGCGGCGCCGGTCAGGCGGGCATCAATAGATGCTGAAGGGGAAGTACTTGTCGTTGATCTTCTTGTAGGTGCCGTCAGCGACGATTTCCTTCAGGGCCGCGTTCAGCTTCTCGCGCAGCGGGTCGCCCTTGCGCACGGCGATGGCGATCTTGTCGTTGTCGAACACCGGTTCGCCCTTGAATTCGAAGCCCTTGCCGGCATCGCTCTTGAGCCATTCCCAGTTGACGAACTTGTCGGCCAGCACGCCGTCGAGGCGACCGGAGGACAGGTCCAGGTAGGCGTTCTCCTGGGTGTCGTAGAGCTTGATGTCGACGACGTCGGCCATGTTGTCTTCGAGCCAGGTGCCGGCGATGGTGGCGCGCTGGGCACCGATGACCTTGCCTTTCAGGCTGGCCTTGTCGGTCTTGAAGTCAGCGTCCTTGGGAGCGATGAACTGCAGCTTGTTGGTGTAGTAGGCGTCGGTGAAGTCGACGGCCTGCTTGCGTTCCTCGGTGATCGACATGGAGGCGGCGAGGAAGTCGAATTTCTTGGCGTTCAGGGCCGGGATGATGCCGTCCCAGTCGGAGGTGACCACTTCGCACTCGGCCTTCATCTTGGCGCAGAGGGCCTGGGCGATCTCGACGTCGAAGCCGCCGACCTGGCCGCTGGCGTCGATCAGGTTGAAGGGCGGGTAGGCGCCTTCGGTGCCGATCTTGAGTTTGTCGGCGGCGACGGCGCTGGTCCCGAAGGCCAGGGTGGCGGCAGCGGCCAGCAGGATCTTCTTGTAGTTCTTCATGCGATGTTGCTCCGTGTTTAGCGATTGCTGGACATGAATTGTTTACAGCGCGCCGAGTTCGGGTTCTCGAACACCTGCTGGGGCGTCCCCTGCTCTTCGACCAGGCCCTGGTGGAGGAAGACCACCTCGCTGGAGACCTGGCGGGCGAAGTTCATCTCGTGGGTCACCAGCAGCATGGTCCGGCCCTCTTCGGCGAGCGCGCGGATCACGTTAAGCACTTCTTGTACCATCTCGGGGTCGAGCGCCGAGGTGGGTTCATCGAACAGGATCACTTTAGGCTGCATTGCCAGGGTGCGCGCGATCGCCGCGCGCTGTTGCTGGCCGCCGGAGAGCTGGGCGGGGTAGACGTGGCGCTTGTCGGCGATGCCGACCTTGGCCAGCAGGGCCTCGGCGATCTCGGTGGCTTCCGCCTTGCTCTGGCCGAGCACGCGGCGCGGCGCCTCGATGATGTTGTCGAGGACCGTCATGTGCGGCCACAGGTTGAAATTCTGGAATACGAAGCCGATCTCGCTGCGCAGGCGGTTGATCTGCCGGCTGTCGGCGGCGACCAGTTCGCCCGTGCGGGCGGCTTTGAGCTTGAGCTCTTCCCCGGCGACGATGATCTGGCCCTTGTGGGGGTTTTCCAGCAGGTTGATGCAACGCAGGAAGGTGGATTTTCCGGAACCGGAAGAGCCGAGGATGGAGATGACGTCGCCATCACGGGCGGTAAGGGAGATGCCCTTGAGCACTTCAAGATCGCCGTAGCGTTTGTGCAGGTTGCGGATTTCTAGCGCGGGCGTGGCCTCGGCCATGGGGGTTCCTCTTATTGTTCGGATGCGCTCCGGCTGCGATCGGCCTTCCTGGCGAAGGAGGCCAACCTAGCATAGGCCCCAAGGGGCGCCAAGGGCGGTACTGGCACCGCGCCGGCTCGCTTGTGGGGCTTGTCGCATGGATGCAGTCGATTGTCGCGCAGACGCAAGAAAAGACGGTTTTTGCCTGGGTTCGGCGCAAAGGCGGCGCACCCTACGCGCAAACCCCTGGCAATTCCAGTGCCAGGCCGCTCGTATGCGGGGCGTATCAGCGGGCCTTGCCGCGTCCTTCCAGCAGGCTGGAGACCTTGTCGCGCAACTCGTCGATGGAGAAGGGCTTGGCGATCATGTCCATCTGGGTGGCCAGTTCGCTGCCATCGATGCTGACGATCTCGGCGTAGCCGGTGGCGAACAGCACCCGCAGGCCCGGGCGCAGCTCTCGGGCCACGGCCGCCAGTTCCTGGCCGTTCATGCCGGGCAGGCCGATGTCGGTGAGCAGCAGGTCGATCTCGGTGTCGCTGCGCAGGATCGCCAGGGCCTGCTGGCCGTCGCAGGCCTCCAGCACCTGGTAGCCGAGCTCCTCCAGCACCTCGACCGTGAGCATGCGCACCACGTCGGCGTCTTCCACCACCAGTACGGTTTCGCGGCTGGCGGCTGCCGTGGGCGGCTCGATTGGGTTCTGTGTTTGTTCCGACAAAACGGGACCTCGCGGTAAAAGAAGACTGACACAGGTGCCTTGGCCGACGCTGCTCTGCAGGCGGATCTGGCCTCCGGTCTGTTTGACGAAGCCATATACCATGGACAGCCCCAGCCCGCTTCCCTGACCCAGTGGTTTCGTCGTGAAGAAGGGCTCGAAGGCGTGGCTCAGCACCTGCTCGTCCATGGCCCGCCCGGTGTCGCGGACCTCCAGCAGCAGATGGTCCGCGGCGGCGTCCTCGGCATCTCCCGAGGCAGCCTCCGGGGCGCTGGCGCGGATCAGCAGCCGGCCACCGTCGGGCATCGCCTCGCGGGCGTTGTCCACCAGGTGTTCCAGCGCCTTGCGCAGCTGCTCGGCGTCGCACAGCACGCTGGCGGGCAGCTCCTCCACCTGCAGCTCCAGCTCGACCGCGGGGCCGGCCCGTTCCGCCAGGCGCTGGCGATGCGCCGCGAGCAGGGTTTCCAGGCGTACCGGCTGGATGTCCAGGGCCTGCCGACGGGCGAAGGAAAGCAGGTTGTGGGTCAGCGCGGCGCCGCGCTCCGCCGAATCGGTGGCCGCGTCGATGAAGCGTTCCAGATCACGGCGCGTGTCGTCGGGCAGGCGCCGGCGGATCAGATCGAGGCCGACTCGGATGCCCGCCAGCAGGTTGTTGAAGTCGTGGGCGATGCCGCCGGTGAGTTGCCCGACCGCCTCCATGCGCTGGGCGTTGCGCAGCGCTTCTTCGGTGCGCTGGAGCACCTCGGCGGTGCGTTTTTCCTCGGTGATGTCGTGGCCGTTGCCGTACTGGATGTCGTTTTCCGGGGTGGCACTCCAGGACAGCCAGCGGTAGCTGCCGTCGCGGTGACGCAGGCGGTTCTCGAAGCGCCAGATGCGCTGCCCTTCGGCCAGCGCCTGACGGGTCTTGTCGGTGCTGGGGATATCGTCCGGGTGCTCCAGCCAATGTGTCGTGCGGCCCAGCAGTTCCTCCTCGCTCCAGCCCAGGGTGGCGGTCCAGGCCGGGTTGATGCTGAGCAGGCGCCCCTGCTGGTCGGCGACGCAGAGCAGGTCCTGGCTCAGGTTCCAGATGCGGTCGCGTTCCAGGGTGCGCAAGTGCAGGCGCTGGGCCTCCTCGGCGTGGCGGGCGCTGCGTTGCAGGTCGTTCGCCAGGCTGCCGGCGAGTTCGTCGAGGAAGGCGCTGTAGCGCTCATCCAGCTGCCGACGGGGGCTGATGCCGCAGACCAGGAAGCCCAGCGTCCTGGCTTCATCCTGCTGCTCCGGCAACGGCAGGATGCGGGCACGGGTCACCGCCTCCGGCCAGGGGGCGAGCGGCAGTGCCGTGGCGAGCGTGCAGTCCTGCGCAGGCATGCCGATCGACAGTGCCCAGGGCCCGTCGGCATCGCCCGGGTCGATTGTCGCCGGGGCCAGGGGGCTGTCCGCTTCGAGCCCGCAGCGCATGGCAAGCCGGGCGCTGCGACCGTCTCCGTCGAGGCGGTAGAGCAGGCAGAAGGGCAGGTCGGCGCCGGCCATGGCCAGCATCGTCTGGGCGATCTGGCAGGTTTCGTCGGGGCTGGTGGCGTTGCGGGTACTGTTGCGCAGGTCGCTGAGCAGGCGCGCGCGACGTTTCTCCAGCACCTGCGCGGTGGTTTCGATCACCGTGTTGAACAGCCCCACCGGGCGGCCGTCGGGGCCGAAGATCGGGCTGACGTTGTAGTTGAAGTAGCACTCCTCGACATAGCCGAAGCGCTGCATCGGCAACAGTCCGTCCTCGGTGTGCACGGCGATGCCGGTCTGCATGATGCCGTCGAACATCGGCTCGAGCGTGTCCCAGATGTCCGACCAGGCTTCCCGCGCCGGCCGGCCCAGGGCGGCGGGATGCTTGTCGCCGGGAATCGCGCTGTAGGCATCGTTGTAGAGCAGGTGGTAGTCCCGGCCCCAATAGATGCAGACAGGAAAGCGCGCATTGAGGCCGACGCCGAGGATCGACTTCAGGGGCGCCGACCAGCCCTCCAGGGGGCCCAGCGGCGTGGCGCTCCAGTCGTGGGCGCGTATCAGCGGAGCCATGGCCCCGCTGCTGGTGAGGAAGTCGCCCGCTGCCGCAGGCCCGGCACAAGGGTCCGGCGGCGTCGCCTGCATGGGTTGGAGGGGGCCGTGATGGCTGGCTTCCATGGCATTCATTCGAGGCGCATGCGCGCAATCCGGAACGGGATAACTTTGAAATTGGCGGCCGGAAAAAATTCCCTTTTTCTTGATGAACCTTTTTCCCGCTCCCCGTGTTCCAAGCGGAACCCTGGCACTTGGTGTCGATTGGCCATGTGACGAGGGTGATTGGTTAAAGGGAACGAGCGCATTACCATGCGAAACCCTTCGATATCCCCAATAGATCGGTGATTTTAGGCACCAGGCCAGGGAACCCCAGATGACTCACGAAAATTCCACCGACGAGAAGAGTTTCCGGCGCATTCTCGCCCGCAACGTCGCCCTTCCGCTGGGTGTCGGCGTGCTCGGGGCCATGCTCTTCGTCGCGCTGATTTCCTACCTGCTCTATGTGCTGAGCTGGGTCGAACACACCGATATCGTCATCAGCAACGCCAACGACGGCCTGCGCCTGTCCGTGGACCAAGAGTCGGGCCTGCGCGGCTACCTGATCTCCGGCAATGCCACCTTCCTGCAGCCCTACGAGCAGGCGCGCCCGCGCATCAAGGCGGCCATGACCGGCCTGCGCGAGATGGTCAAGGACAACCCGCCCCAGGTGGAGCGCGTGCGCACCATCGAAGCGCTGCAGGAGGAGTGGGACCGCTTCGCCAAGGAAATGATCGAGCGCAAGCGCAACGGCCTGGACGTGGTGGACACCGTCAGCGAGGGGCGCGGCAAGCAACTGGTCGATGGCATCCGCGAGCAGTACCGCATCTTCATCAACCTGGAGCGCCAGCTGCGCCACGAGCGCAACGAGAAGGCCAGCGATACGGCGATCCTCACCATCGTCCTCTACCTGCTCTTCAGCCTCAGCTTGAGTGGCCTGCTGGCCTATTTCGGGCGCCGCGAACTGCTCTCGCTGTCTTCGACCTACAGCGCCTCCCTGGAGCAGCAGCGGGCCCACAGCGAGCACCTGCAGCGCCAGGCCTGGCTGCGTGACGGCCAGGCGCGGCTCTCCGAACGCATCATCGGCCAGCAGACCCCGCCGGTGCTGGGGCGCAACATGCTGGAGTTCCTGGCCGGCTACCTCGACATGGCCGTGGGCGCGCTCTATGGGCGCGACGAGCATGGCGGCCTGCAGCGCGTTGCCTCCTATGGCTTCTCCCGCGAGCAGGAAGCACGCGAGCAGAACTTCGGCAGCGCCGAGACCCTGGTGGGCCAGGTGGCCATCGAGAAGCGCGCGCGCGTGCTCGATGCCCTGCCGGCGGGCTACATCAAGGTCAATTCCGGGCTGGGTGACGTCGAGCCGCAGTCCGTGCTGCTGGTGCCGACCTTCAGCGATGGCGAGGTCAATGGCGTCATCGAGCTGGGCTTCCTCAGGCGCCTGGAGCCCCGCGACTCCGCGCTGCTGGAAATGATCGCCAGCAACCTCGGCACCGCCCTCGAGGCGTCCCGCTACCGCCAGCGCCTGCAGGCGGTGCTGGAGGAGACCCAGCAGCTCAACGAAGAGCTGCAGGTGCAGCAGGAGGAGCTCAAGACCGCCAACGAGGAGCTGGAGGAACAGTCCCGCGTGCTGCGCGAGTCCCAGGCCCACCTGGAGACCCAGCAGGCCGAACTGGAGCAGACCAACGAGCGCCTCGGCGAGCAGGCCCAGGAAATGGCCGCCCAGCGCGACGACCTGGACGAGAAGAACAACGCGCTCAACCAGGCACGCCTGGAGCTGGAGGCCCGCGCCGAGGAGCTGCAGCGCGCCAGCCGCTACAAGTCCGAATTCCTCGCCAACATGTCCCACGAGCTGCGCACGCCGCTCAACAGCTCGCTGATCCTGGCCAGGCTGCTGGCGGACAACCAGGCGGGCAACCTCAACGAGGAGCAGATCAAGTTCGCCGAGTCCATCTACTCCGCCGGCAACGACCTGCTGAACCTGATCAACGACATCCTCGACATCTCCAAGGTCGAAGCCGGCAAGCTCGACGTGCGTGCCGAGAACTCCAACGTCCAGCGCCTGGTCGAGGGGCTGAAGGGGGTGTTCCAGCCGCTGGCCGACGAGAAACGCCTGGCCTTCCACCTGGAGATCGACGCCGACGCGCCGACCGTGCTCTACACCGACCGCCAGCGCGTCGAGCAGATCCTCAAGAACCTGCTCTCCAACGCCTTCAAGTTCACCGACCAGGGCGCCGTCGGCCTGCGTGTCAGCCGCGCCCAGGGCGGTATCGCCTTCGCCGTCAGCGACAGCGGCATCGGTATCCGCAGTGACCAGCTCGGGCCGATCTTCGAGGCCTTCCACCAGGCCGACGGCACCACCAACCGGCGCTTCGGCGGCACCGGCCTGGGGCTGTCCATTTCCCGTGATCTTGCCGAACTGCTCGGTGGCTCCATCCTGGTGTCCAGCGAGCCGGGCAAGGGCAGCCTGTTCACCCTGCTGCTGCCGGAAACCTACCAGCCCCTTGGCGAGGCCGAGGCCGGCCCCCTGGCGCTGGTCGAGCGCCCGCCGGTGGAACGCCAGGCTCCGCGCCTCGCCCCGCCGCCGGCCCCGGAGGCGCCCCGCGCCGAACCCATCCCCAGCTTCCCCGATGATCGCGGCCTGGCCGAGCTGGGCGGGCGCTGCGTGCTGGTGATCGAGGACGAGCCCAAGTTCGCGCAGATCCTCTACGACCTGGCCCATGAGCTGGGCTACCGCTGCCTGGTGGCCCACGGCGCCGACGAGGGCTACCAGTTGGCCGACGGTCATTCGCCGGACGCCATCCTCCTCGACATGCGCCTGCCGGACGAGTCCGGGCTCTCGGTGCTGCAGCGCCTGAAAGGCAACCCGCGCACCCGCCACATTCCCGTGCACGTCATTTCGGTGGAGGACCTCAGCGAGGCGGCCCTGCACCTGGGCGCCATCGGCTACGCGGTGAAGCCCACCACCCGTGAGCAGCTCAAGGATGTGTTCGGCAAGCTGGAAGCCAAGCTCACGCAGAAGGTCAAGCGCGTGCTGCTGGTGGAGGACGACGCCCTGCAGCGCGACAGCATCGCCCGCCTGATCGGCGACGAGGATATCGAGATCACCGCCGTCGAGTTCGGCGAGCAGGCCCTCGAGCTGCTGCGCAACACGCTGTTCGACTGCATGATCATCGACCTCAAGCTGCCGGACATGCAGGGCAACGACCTGCTCAAGCGCATGGGCAGCGAGGACATCTGCTCCTTCCCGCCGGTCATCGTCTACACCGGGCGCAACCTCACCCGCGACGAAGAAGCCGAGCTGATGAAGTACTCGCGCTCTATCATCATCAAGGGCGCGCGCTCGCCCGAGCGGCTGCTGGACGAGGTCACGCTGTTCCTGCACAAGGTCGAGTCGGAGCTCTCCAGCGAGCGGCAGAAGATGCTCAAGACCGCACGCAGCCGCGACAAGGTGTTCGAGGAGCGACGCATCCTCCTGGTGGACGACGACGTACGCAACATCTTCGCCCTCACCAGTGCCCTGGAGCAGAAGGGCGCGCGCGTGGAGATCGCCCGCAACGGTCGCGAGGCCATCGACAAGCTCAACGAGGTGGCCGACATCGACCTGGTGCTGATGGACGTGATGATGCCGGAGATGGACGGCTACGAGGCCACGCGCCTGATCCGCCAGGACGCACGCTGGGCCAAGCTGCCGATCATCGCCGTCACCGCCAAGGCGATGAAGGACGACCAGGACCTGTGCATGAAGGCCGGCGCCAACGACTACCTGGCCAAGCCCATCGACCTGGATCGGCTGTTCTCGCTGATCCGCGTCTGGCTGCCGAAGCTGGAGCGCATCTGAGATGTCCGAACGCACCCAGGAAATCGAGCTGCGCCTGCTGATCGAGGCGATCTACCTGAAGTACAGCTACGACTTCCGCGACTATTCGGGCGCGTCCCTCAAGCGTCGCGTGCTCTACGCCCTGCGCCAGTTCGACTGCGCCACCATCTCGGCGCTGCAGGAACGCATCATCCACGACGCCCAGGCATTCCACGAGCTGCTGCAGTACCTGACGATCCCGGTCAGCGAGATGTTCCGCGACCCCTCCTACTTCCTCGCGCTGCGCCAGGAAGTGGTGCCCATCCTGCGCACCTACCCCTCCATCAAGGTGTGGATCGCCGGCTGCAGCACCGGCGAGGAGGTGCATTCCCTGGCCATCCTCCTGCACGAGGAGGGGCTGCTGGAGCGCACCCTGATCTACGCCACCGACATCAACCCGCAGTCCCTGGAGAAGGCCCGTCGCGGCATCTATTCCCTCGACGACATGCGCCAGTACAGCGAGAACTATCGCAAGGCGGGTGGGCGCGGGTCGCTGTCGGATTACTACACTGCGGCATACGACGGCGCGCTGTTCGACAAGTCGCTGCGGGAGAACGTCACCTTCGCCGACCACAGCCTGGCGACCGATGCGGTGTTCTCCGAGACCCAGCTGATCTCCTGCCGCAACGTGCTGATCTATTTCAACAAGCAGCTGCAGGACCGGGCCCTGGGCCTGTTCCACGAATCGCTCTGCCACCGGGGCTTCCTCGGCCTGGGTAGCAAGGAGAGCCTGGATTTCTCCGCCTACTCCAGCCGCTTCGAAGCGCTCAACCGCCAGGAAAGGGTGTTCCGCAAACTATGAACGCGCAGAGGCGTGACGCAGTGGTGGTCGGGGCCTCCGCCGGTGGCGTGGAGGCGTTGCTGACGGTGTTCAGCGGGCTGCCCGCCGGCTACGGCCTGCCCCTGGTCTGCGTGCTGCACCTGCCGGAATCCCGTGACAGCCTGTTGGCCGACCTGTTCGGCCGGCGCCTGGCACTGCGCGTCAAGGAGGCCCAGGACAAGGAGGACCTGAGCCCCGGTACGCTGTACTTCGCACCCCCCGGCTATCACCTGTCGATCGAGAGTGACCACAGCTTTTCCCTGAGCCGCGAGGAGCCGCTGCATTATTCGCGGCCCTCGATCGACGTGCTGTTCGAGTCGGCTGCGGACAGCTACCGGGAGCGCCTGGTGGGCGTGCTGCTCACCGGTGCCAACCAGGACGGTGCCGCCGGGCTCGCCGCGATCAAGCGCGCCGGCGGCCTGAGCATCGTCCAGGACCCGGCCGAGGCGCAGGTGCCGACCATGCCCGAATCCGCCCTGGCGACCCACGTGCCCGACTACATTCTTCCGTTGCGCGGCATTCGCGCACTCCTGGCCCAACTGGACCCCTCCCATGCCGACTAGCCAAACGAGCAAGCTGCTGATCGTCGACGATCTGCCGGAAAACCTTCTGGCGCTGGAGGCGTTGATCAAGGGCGAGGGGCGCGAGGTGTACAAGGCGGGCTCCGCCGACGAGGCGCTGGCGCTGCTGCTGGAGCACGAATTCGCCCTGGCCATCCTCGACGTGCAGATGCCGGGCATGAACGGCTTCGAGCTGGCCGAGCTGATGCGCGGGACGGAAAAGACCAAGCACATCCCCATCGTCTTCGTCAGCGCCGCCGGGCGCGAGCTCAACTACGCCTTCAAGGGCTACGAGAGCGGCGCGGTGGATTTCCTCTACAAGCCGCTGGACAACCACGCGGTGCGCAGCAAGGTGGCGGTGTTCGTCGAGCTGCACCGCCAGCGCAAGCTCATGGCCTGCCAGCTGGAGGCCCTGGAGCAGGGCCGCCGCGAGCAGGACGCCCTGCTGGCCGAGCTGCGTGCCACCCAGGCCGAGCTGCAGCGCGCGGTGCAGATGCGCGACGACTTCATGTCCATCGTTTCCCACGAGCTGCGCACGCCGCTCAACGGCCTGATCCTCGACACCCAGCTGCGCCAGATGTACCTGGCCAAGGGCAACTCGGCGATCTTCACCGAGGACAAGCTCAAGGCCATGTTCGATCGCGACGAGCGCCAGATCCGGAGCCTGATCCGCCTGATCGAGGACATGCTCGACGTCTCGCGCATCCGTACCGGCAAACTCTCCATCCGTCCCGAACGCACCGAACTGGGGCGGCTGGTTCGCAACGTCACCGAGAACTTCGAGCAGCAGATGCAGAGCGCCGGCTGCGAGCTCGCCCTGGAAGTGGAGGGCGAGCTGCATGGCGTCTGGGATGCCTTCCGCATCGAGCAGGTGATCAGCAACCTGCTGAGCAACGCCCTGCGCTACGGGCCGGGCAAGCCGGTACGGGTGCGGGTGCGGGCGGACGCGGGCGAGGCCTGGGTGGACGTGATCGACCGGGGTGTGGGCATCTCGCCGGCCGACCAGCGCCGTATCTTCCAGCAGTTCGAGCGGGTCAACGGCTCGGAGAAGATCGCCGGCCTCGGGCTCGGCCTGTACATCTCCGAGCAGATCGTGGCGGCCCACGGCGGTCGCATCGACGTCACCAGCGAGAAGGGCGAGGGCGCCACCTTCAGCCTGGTGCTGCCCCTGGGCTGAGGCCCTTCACTCCACCTGCGACTCGTCCGGGTCCCGCGGCTGCTCGCCATCGTCGCGGTCCGGGTCGACGGGTTCGGGGTCGCGTCCGGGTTTCTGCGGGTCCTTGTCCACGGGCAGGTCGTCTTTTCCGGTCATGGGGCACCTCCTGGGGTCATGCTGTTTCGAGCTGGAGGGCTCCTCGGGCGTTCAACTAGAAATCAAAGGCAGGCGCTGCATCCGGCCGTCCATGGCCGCACCGGGCCTCGCCGAGAGGACGAGTGGCATGGCGCAGGGTGCAGGATGCGGCGGCGTCTTCATTGATCCTGCGCAGGCGCTGTTCGCTGGCGTCGCGCAGGCAGTCTTGGAAATGCGCCTCCCCCAGGGGCGTGTCGCGGACATTCCGGGTCCGGATCTCGCAGCGTTGCGCGCGTGTCTCCAGCCAGGCCTTGAACTGCTTCCGATGAAGCGCCCTCTGTTGCGTGCCCTCCCTGGCCAGCAACTGGTCATGCCGGGCCTGGAGACGGTCGTCGACCCTTTGGCGGAGTTCGTATGCACAATCGTTGGTCTCCGCTGCCGAGCCGCGCTCCATGCACGGCGAGGGCGTAGCGGCCCAGGCGAACAGGGGGGTGAGGCCAAGGAGCAGGAGGAGGGGGGCGCGCATGAGATGGCCTGACTACGGTTAGTACAGGCCTCAGAGTGTCGAGGTATGGGCGAGTTCCGGACACCGAATCGCAGGCAACAAAAAACCCGCACTAGGCGGGTTTTTCGTTTGCTTTCAGCTGATGCCGGCACCACCTGAAAGCTTGAAGGTGGTGCCCAGGGACGGAATCGAACCGCCGACACGGGGATTTTCAATCCCCTGCTCTACCAACTGAGCTACCTGGGCAACGGGGCGCTATTAAACGGATTTCATCGGGGGTCGTCAAGCGTGTTTCGAAAAAAATTTTCAGCCTTTACGGGCGCTTACGCGCTCGGGGGGACGTAGCCGTCCGCCTTGGCGTATTCCTCGCCGGAGAAGAACTTGTCCATCTCGGCCTGGAGGAACTTGCGGTCCTCGGCGTTCATCATGTTCAGGCGACGCTCGTTGATCAGCAGGGTTTGGTGCTTCTGCCATTCGTCCCAGGCCTTCTTCGAGACGTTGTTGAAGATATCCTCGCCCTTGGCACCGGGGTAGGGCGGGCGGTCGAGGCCGGGCAGCTCTTCGTTGTACTTGCGGCACTTGACGGTGCGGGTCATGGCTTTTCTCCTGCATTCAATACATCGGCCGCGCGCTTGAGCAGCTTCTTCACCGGGGCGGCGAGGCCCAGGCGCGGCGGGGTGGCGAGGTTATACCAGAGCCAGTCGGCATCGGCCACGACGCCTTGGTCGCCCTCCACATGCACCAGCCAGGGTTCGATGGCCAGCTGGAAGTGGCTGAAGGTGTGGGTCAGCTCCGGCAGCGCCTCGCGCTCGCCCAGGCGCAGGGCGTGCTGGCTGGCGATGGGTTCGAGGGCGGCCAGGTCGTCCAGCTCCGGCAGGCTCCAGAGCCCGCCCCAGAGCCCGGTAGAGGGGCGGCGGTAGAGCAGGATGGCGCCTTCGCGGTTGGCCAGGATGGGCATCAGCGTGCGCTTCTGCGGCAGTTCCTTGCGCGGCTTGGGGATCGGGTAGCGGATCTCCAGGCCGAGCAGGTGCGCCTGGCAGCCGCTCTGCAGCGGGCACAGCAGGCAACTGGGCTTGCTGCGGGTGCAGAGGGTGGCGCCCAGGTCCATCATCGCCTGGGTGTAGTTGTTCACGCGTTCGTGGGGCAGGAAGCGCTCGGCGACCGCCCACAGCTGCCTGGCGACCTTGGGCTCGCCCGGGTAGCCCTCCTGGGCGACGTAGCGGGCCAGTACGCGCTTGACGTTGCCGTCGAGGATCGGCGCGCGCAGGCCCATGGACAGGCTGGCGATGGCGCCGGCGGTGGAGCGGCCGATGCCGGGCAGCTCGGCGAGCTGCTCGACATCGCGGGGGAACTCGCCGCCGTGGCGTTCCATGACGATCTTGGCGGTCTTCTGCAGGTTGCGCGCACGGGTGTAGTAGCCCAGGCCGGTCCACAGGTGCAGCACCTCATCCTCGGGGGCTTCGGCCAGGTCGCGCACGGTGGGCAGGGCTGCCATGAAGCGGTCGAAGTAGCCGAGCACGGTGCTGACCTGGGTCTGCTGCAGCATGATTTCGGAAACCCAGACGCGGTACGGGGTGATGCCCAGCTGCCAGGGCAGGTCATGGCGGCCGTGGCGGTCGTACCAGTCGAGGACGGCGCTGGAGAACTGCTCGGGGCTCATCGCTTGAACAACCCCTTGAGCGCGTCCTTGAGTTCCGGGCTGACCTTGTCGCCGAGCTTCTCTTCGAGCTTCTCGCTGATCTTGTCGCCGGCCAGCCTGGCGGCGATCTTGCCCATGCCGTCCTTGTCCAGGCGGCAGGCCTTGGCGCCGATCTCCAGCGGGCCACGGCAGTGCAGCGGCCATTCGATGCCGACGTAGCGCTTGTTCACCTGGCAGGCCGGGTCGGGCATCTCGCCCTTGTCGCCCTCGATGACGATGCCGATGCGGTAGTCGAGACCGAGCACGCGCAGGTCCACATCACCGTTGCCGCTCAGCGACAGGCCGGGGATGCGCGCCTTGAGGTCGGGGTTGCTGGCCACGCCGTTGTTGAACACCAGGCTGCCCTGCAGCTGCTCGAAGGGGGTCTCCTTGCCGCTGTAGGTGGTGGTGAGGGCCTTGCGGTTGAGCGTGGCGATGCCCTGGCACAGTTGCTGTTCGAGGTTGGCGTCGAGCAGCGCGCCGTCGTTCAGGACGAAGCTGGCGGTGCCGTTGAGGCCGTCGACCCAGGCCTTCTGGCTGTTGCCGCTGGTGCGGATGTCGGCGCTGAGGTCGAGGGCGCCGCGTACCGGGGGCTTCTGTTCCAGGGCGGTGAGGATCTTCTCCACCGGGATGTGGTTGATGCGCTTCTGCGCGGTCAGCAGCGGCACCGGCGGGCGTACGTCGAGGCTGGCCTTGGCCTCGAAGTCGCCGCCGTAGAGGGCGCCACGCAGCTGTTCCAGTTCGACCAGGCCGCCCTTGCCGCGGGCCTTGAGGCGGGCGTCGCCCAGGGGCAGCTTGTCGACGGTCAACTGGCCGAAGGCGAGGTCGGCTTCCAGGTCGAGCTTGCGCAGGGTCTCCAGCGGCAGCACCGGTTCCTGGCTCCAGGCCTGCTGGGTGGGCTTGTCGGGCAGCGGCGTGGTACCGGCCTGGCCGGCAGCGGCGACGGCGCCTTGCACTTCGGCCTGGCGCGCGCTGGTGTCCTTGTCCTTCTTCTGCGGCGGCAGGTAGCGGTCGAGGTCGAGCTTGTCGCCCTTGAGCTGCACGCGCAGGGCTTCTTTGTCGAGGTCGGCGATGGCCAGGCGGCCGTTGAAGGTGCTGTCGTCCAGCTTCAGGTTGAGCTGTTCCAGGGCGAGGCTGCCGGGCGTACCGGCCAGCTTGGCGGCCATCTCGAATTTCTTCAGGGTGCCGGCGTCCTGCATGGGTGGCAGTTCGACGCCGAGCCCGGCGAGGAACTCGCGCAAATCGAGCTGGGCGATGGACAGGCCGCCTTCCAGGCGTGGGGTCTTGTCGAGGTCGTGGACCTTGAGCTCGCCGAGGGCGCGCAGCTGGTTGGCGGAGAGCTTCAGGCCGTTCCACTCGGCGACGTTGGCGGCGAGGTCGGCCAGCAGCTGGCCCTGGGCGTTGAAGGTGAGGGTCTTGCCCTTGAGCGGCTCGCCCGAGGCTTCACCGCTGAGCCTGGCGTCTTCGAGCTGGTAGCGCTTGAGGGCGCGGTCGAAGCGCAGGCTGGCGGCCAGTTCGGTCTTGGCGCGCATCAGCGGCTGGTTGCTGCCGAAGAAGGCGGTGAGCTTGAACGGGATGCTGGCGGCTTCGCGGATGGCGCCGGTGGTCAGCTCGATGCTTTCGGCGCTGTATTGCTTGCCGGTCTTGGCGTCGGTGTAGTCGACGCGGGCGTTGTTCACGGTGAGGCTGTCGATGTCCAGCTTCAGCGGGCGCGCCGGCGCGCTGTCGGGCTGCTGGGCCGGGGTATCGCCCGGGGTGCCCGGCTCGGTGGCGTCGGTGGGCGCGGCCTGGGTAGCCTGGGCCGGGCGGCCGATGTCTTCCCAGTTGCCGTGGCCCTTCTCGTCACGCATCAGGGTCAGGTTGAGGCCCTCGATGCGGATGTCGCTCATCTGCACTTCCTTGCGCAGCAGCGGCAGCACGCGCACGGAGAGGCCGAGCATGGCCAGGTCGGCGAAGGGTTTGTCGGGGGTGGCGGCGCTGGCCAGGGTGGTGTCGTGCAGCTCCAGGCCCAGCCAGGGGAACAGGCTCCAGCCGATGTCGCCCTTGAGGTCGAGTTCCAGGTTGGCCTTGTCGCGGGCGATCTGGCGGATCTCGTCCTTGTAGTCGTTAGGGTCGAACAGGTGGGTCAGGGCGAAGCCCAGCGCCACGACGATCAGCAACAGTCCGAGGAGGAGTAGGCCCAGGAGTTTGCCGATGGATTTCATGGACGAGTCCTTGTGGTGGATGCAGTTGGATTGAGGGCGCCGAGTATAGCGCCCGTGAGGTCAGGTGTTTGGATGATGAAATCGCCCGGCGGTTCACCGGCTGCCCGGCGGATCTGGCGCGCGTCGCACCGCCGTTTGGCGTGAGCGGCCGGGAAGGGCGGCGTGGCGCTGATCTAGTCTGGCCGCCACCGGTATGACAATGACGAGGTGCCCATGAACGTGGCGGTGCTGGCCTTCCCGCTCTACATCCTGCTGATGCTGCTGGAGCTCGCCTACGAGCGGTATTCCGGCCGCTCCACCTACCGCCTGGCGGACGCCGCCACCAGCATCAACACCGCCGTGCTGCGGGTGCTGCTGGAAGGCCCGCTGCGCCTGCTGCTGGTGCTGCCCTATGCCTGGCTCTACGAACACGGGCGGCTGCTGGAGCTGGATGCGGCCTCGCCCTGGGTCTGGCTCGGCGGCTTCGTCGCGGTGGATTTCTGCTTCTACTGGGCCCACCGCACCCTGCATCGCTACAACCTGCTGTGGGGCGCGCACCAGCCGCACCATTCCAGCGAGGACTTCAACCTGTCCACCGCGCTGCGCAAGGGGGCCTTCCAGACCGCCTTCGACTGGCCCTTCTACCTGCCCCTGGCGCTGCTCGGGCTGCCGTTGCCACTGTTTCTGGTGCTGCTGGGCGTGCAGCTCACCTACCAGTTCTGGATCCACAGCCAGCACGTAGGGCGCCTTGGCTGGCTGGAGACGGTGCTGGTGACGCCGTCGCTGCACCGCGTGCATCACGGGCAGAACGATTGCTACATCGATCGCAACCACGGTGGTGTGTTCATCCTCTGGGACAAGCTGTTCGGCACTTTCACCGAGGAGCGCGAGCCGGTGATCTATGGCGTGACCACGCCGGTGCGCACCTTCGACCCGATCCGCCTGCAGTTCAGCTGGTGGCGGCTGCTCTGGGCCGACGCCCGGGCGACCCGCTCCTGGTGGGACAGGCTGCGCCTGTGGTGGATGCCTACCGGCTGGCGCCCGGCGGATGTGCGCGAGCGGCCCTGGCCGGCGATGACCGAGGAGCGTTTCGAGGCCAATTACCCCCGGCAGCTGGTGGCCTACGCCTTCGTGCAGTTCCTGCTGATCAACCTGCTGGCGCTGGGTTTTCTCGCCAGCGTGCGCCGCGCGGCGGTGTGGGAGCCCTGGCTGCTGGTGGTGGCGATCCTTGCGGGCTGCCTGAGCCTGGGGGTGCTGTTCGAGGGGCGCGGCACCCTCTGGAGAGTCGAGGCGCTGCGCCTGGTGGCGATGGCCGGCCTCGCGCTGGGCTGGAGCGTCTGGCTGGCGCCGGGGCTGTGGTGGCTGGGGCTGGTGCTGGTGGGGGTGTGCCTGGGCAGCCTGGCCTGGCTGGTGCTGCTGGGCCGCACGGCGCAGGGGGCCGCGACGGCCTGAGGCTTAGAAGCCGACCAGCGGCAGGTGGGTGCGGGCGGCCAGCGCTTGGCTTTCCAGGTGGTCGGCGGGGGCTGCCAGCTGCAGCTCGCAGCCGGCTTCACGGGCCATGCGCCGGGCTTCGTCGAGCAGGCGCCCGGCCACGCCACGCTGGCGGGTGATGGCACGCACGCAGAGGTGCGAGAGCTGCCAGTGCTTTTCGCCACGGCGCAGCAGGGCTGCACCGAGCAGGCGATCGTTGAAGCGGCCGGTGATCAGGCTGCCTTCGGCCAGCGCGGATGTGACCAGGTGCTCAGTCCCGGCAAAAGGTGCGAACAGCCAATCGGGGGCGTCGGCGTAGATGCGGGCGAGGTCGTTCCTGTCCTGGTCGCTGATCGTGCTGGGGGTTTCGACGATGACGGGCATGCGAGTCCTTATTGAGGCGCGGGCGGTGAGGACGGGATAATACGCGACGCAATGCCGCAGTCTCGTGGGACTTGCGGTTTTGCGCGTGGCCCGTGCTTGGGGAGCAACCAGTTCGGTACGGGCCGCCCACCTGCGTGCACCTATAAAGGATAAATAATCAATGAGCAGTACCTTGAGTCCGGGCAGCGACGCCCGGCCGGCGTTCCTGTCGAAGGAACGGACGGTGGCCCGACAGGGCTTCAACCGCTGGCTGGTTCCGCCGGCGGCCCTCGCCATCCACCTGTGCATCGGCATGGCCTACGGTTTCTCCGTGTTCTGGCTGCCCCTGTCCAAGGCCATCGGCATCACCGCGCCGGTCGCCTGTGCCCCCGAGCTGGGCTTCTTCGCCCAGGTCTTCGCCAGCGATTGCGACTGGCAGATCTCGATGCTCGGCTGGATCTACACCCTGTTCTTCATCTTCCTCGGCTGCTCGGCCGCCGTCTGGGGCGGCTGGCTGGAACATGCCGGGCCGCGCAAGGCGGGCCTGGTCTCGGCCTTCTGCTGGTGCGGCGGCCTGCTGATCGCGGCGTTCGGCGTCTATATCCACCAGATCTGGCTGATGTGGGTGGGCCTGGGCGTGATCGGCGGCATCGGCCTCGGTCTCGGCTATATCTCGCCGGTTTCGACCCTGATCAAGTGGTTCCCGGACAAGCGCGGCATGGCCACCGGCATGGCGATCATGGGCTTCGGCGGTGGCGCGATGGTCGGTGCGCCCCTGGCTGCCGAGCTGATGAACCACTTCGCCAGCGCTGAAAGCGTCGGCGTCTGGCAGAGCTTCGTGGTCATGGCGGCGATCTACTTCGTCTTCATGGTCGGTGGCGCCCTGGCCTACCGCGTACCGCCGACCGGCTGGAAGCCCAAGGGCTGGACCGCACCGGTGAAGCGCGTCAACAACGCGATGATCACCAAGGGCCACGTCCACGTGAACACCGCCTGGAAGACCCCGCAGTTCTGGCTGGTCTGGGCCGTGCTGTGCCTCAACGTCTCCGCCGGCATCGGCATCATCGGCATGGCCTCCCCGCTGCTGCAGGAAGTCTTCGCCGGCAAGCTGATCGGCAACCACCTGAGCTTCAACCAGCTTGATGCCGCGCAGCTGGCGCAAATCGCCGCCATCGCCGCGGGCTTCACCGGCCTGCTGAGCCTGTTCAACATCGGTGGCCGCTTCTTCTGGGCGTCCTTCTCCGACCTGATCGGGCGCAAGGCGACCTACTTCGTGTTCTTCGCCCTCGGCTTCGTGCTCTACGCGCTGGTGCCCTGGACCGGTCACCTGGGCAGCGTCGCGTTCTTCGTGTTCTGCTTCTGCCTGATCCTGTCCATGTACGGCGGCGGCTTCGCCACCGTGCCGGCCTACCTGGCGGACCTGTTCGGCACCCAGATGGTCGGTGCCATCCACGGACGCCTGCTGACCGCCTGGGCCTTCGCCGGCATCCTCGGCCCGGTGCTGGTGAACTACATCCGCGAATACCAGCTGAGCATCGGCGTCGAGCGTGCCGCCGCGTACGACATCACCCTGTACATCCTCGCCGGCCTGCTGGTGCTGGGCTTCATCTGCAACATGCTGGTGCGCCCGGTGGATCCGAAGTACTTCATGACCGACGCCGAACTGGCCGCCGAGCGTGCCATCGGCCATGACGCCAGCAAGGAAGCCGCAGACCTCGAGTGGGCGGCCGATCCGTCCAGCAAGCCGCTGGTGATCGCCGCCTGGCTGGCCGTGGGCCTGCCGCTGGCATGGGGCGTGTGGATCACCCTGCAGAAGACAGCTGCGCTGTTCAGCTGAGTGCCACGCCTGTGAATCGCCGGGGCCGACAGCATGTCGGCCCCGAGCGTTTCAGCCCTCCTGCAGTCCTCCCGCCGATCGGCTTCAAGCCCGTCGCATTCTCGGCCTATAATGTCGCCCCTTTTGCCCAATGATTTTTGCGGAGCTGGTGATGGCCGAACGTAAGGCATCCGTCGAACGCAACACCCTGGAGACCCAGATCAAGGTCTCGATCAACCTGGATGGCACTGGCAAGGCGCGCTTCGACATCGGCGTGCCCTTCCTCGAGCACATGCTCGACCAGATCGCCCGCCATGGGCTGATCGACCTGGACATCGAGTGCAAGGGTGATCTGCATATCGACGACCACCACACCGTCGAAGACGTCGGTATCACCCTCGGCCAGGCCTTCGCCCAGGCCATCGGCGACAAGAAGGGCGTCGTCCGCTACGGCCACTCCTACGTGCCGCTGGACGAAGCGCTGTCGCGCGTGGTGATCGACTTCTCCGGTCGCCCCGGCCTGCAGATGCACGTGCCCTTCACCCGCGCCGTGGTCGGTGGCTTCGACGTGGACCTGTTCCAGGAGTTCTTCCAGGGCTTCGTCAACCACGCCCTGGTGACCCTGCACATCGACAACCTGCGTGGCCACAACACCCACCACCAGATCGAGACCGTGTTCAAGGCCTTCGGCCGCGCGCTGCGCATGGCCATCGAGCTCGACCCGCGCATGGCCGGCCAGATGCCTTCCACCAAGGGCGTGCTCTGATGCAGACGGTCGCTGTCATCGATTACGGCATGGGCAACCTGCACTCGGTTGCCAAGGCCCTGGAACACGTGGGCGCCGGGCGGGTGATGGTCACCAGCGACGCCAACGTCATCCGCGAGGCCGATCGCGTGGTCTTCCCCGGCGTGGGGGCGATCCGCGACTGCATGGCCGAGATCCGCCGCCTGGGCTTCGACGAACTGGTGCGCGAAGTGAGCAGGGACCGTCCCTTCCTCGGCATCTGCGTCGGCATGCAGGCGCTGCTGGAGCACAGCGAGGAGAACGGCGGGGTCGACTGCATCGGCCTGTTCCCCGGCAAGGTGCGCTTCTTCGGCAAGGGCATGGTTGAGGATGGCGAGCACCTGAAGGTGCCGCACATGGGCTGGAACGAGGTGGCCCGTACCCTCGACCACCCGCTGTGGCACGGCATTCCCGACCACGGCCGCTTCTACTTCGTGCACAGCTACTACATCGAGGCCGGCAACCCGCGCCAGGTGGCCGGTCGCGGCCACTACGGCAAGGATTTCGCCGCCGCGCTGGCCGAAGGCTCGCGCTTCGCCGTGCAGTTCCACCCGGAGAAGAGCCACACCAACGGCCTGCAGCTGCTGCAGAACTTCGCCGCCTGGGATGGCCGCTGGTAAGCCATGAGCCGCGCGAAGAAAGCCCCCGTCCTGCAACTCGATGCCGCCCAGACGCAAGGCGCCGTGCTGGCGATCAAGCGCTTCATGGCCGAGCGCTTCGAGCTGGAGCTGGGCTCGTTCGAGGCCGAGGAAGTACTGGATTTCTTCGCCCGGGAATTCGCCCCGACCTTCTATAACAAGGCGATCTTCGACGTGCAGGCGCACCTGAAAGACAGGTTCGAGAGCATCGAGAGCGACCTGTGGGCGCTCGAGAAAGGTAACTGAGGGCGACGAGTCCCAAGCTGCAAGAGAAACCAATGCGCCTGCTTGCAGCTTGAGGCTCGCAACTTGCCGCTCTTTTAGACGTTAGGAAAAAAGACATGCTGATTATTCCCGCAATCGATCTGAAGGACGGTGCCTGCGTGCGCTTGCGCCAGGGCCGCATGGAAGATTCCACGGTGTTCTCCGACGACCCGGTGAGCATGGCCGCCAAATGGGTGGAGGGTGGCTGCCGCCGCCTGCACCTGGTGGACCTGAACGGTGCCTTCGAAGGCCAGCCGGTGAACGGCGAGGTGGTCACCGCCATTGCCAGGCGCTACCCGAACCTGCCGATCCAGATCGGCGGCGGCATCCGCTCCCTGGAAACCATCGAGCACTACGTCAAGGCCGGTGTCAGCTACGTGATCATCGGCACCAAGGCGGTGAAGCAGCCGGAATTCGTCACCGAGGCGTGCAAGGCCTTCCCGGGCAAGGTCATCGTCGGCCTGGACGCCAAGGACGGCTTCGTCGCCACCGACGGCTGGGCCGAGGTCAGCACCGTGCAGGCCGTGGACCTGGCCCGTCGCTTCGAGGCCGACGGCGTCTCCGCCATCGTCTACACCGACATCGCCAAGGACGGGATGATGCAGGGCTGCAACGTCGAGGCCACCGCGGCCCTGGCCGCCGCCAGCCGCATCCCGGTGATCGCCTCCGGCGGCATCCACAACCTGGGTGACATCGAGAAGCTGCTGGCCGCCAAGGCCCCCGGCATCATCGGCGCCATCACCGGCCGCGCCATCTACGAAGGCACCCTGGACGTCGCCGAGGCCCAGGCCTTCTGCGATGCAGCGACAAGCGGCAAGCGATAAGCGACACGTAACGGCGCTGCTGGTCCTGGCCCGCTCCTGAAGCGCGCCGCTTGCAGCCTGCAGCTGTTTTTCGGAGAAAAAGCATGGCCCTGGCTAAACGCATCATCCCCTGCCTCGACGTGGACAACGGCCGCGTGGTCAAGGGCGTGAAGTTCGAGAACATCCGCGATGCCGGTGATCCGGTGGAGATCGCCCGTCGCTACGACGAGCAGGGCGCGGACGAGATCACCTTCCTCGACATCACCGCCAGCGTCGATGGCCGCGACACCACCCTGCACACGGTGGAACGCATGGCCAGCCAGGTGTTCATCCCGCTGACCGTGGGCGGCGGCGTGCGCACCGTGCAGGACATCCGCAACCTGCTCAACGCCGGTGCCGACAAGGTCTCCATCAACACCGCCGCGGTGTTCAACCCGGAGTTCGTCGGCGAGGCCGCCGCGCGCTTCGGTTCCCAGTGCATCGTGGTCGCCATCGACGCGAAGAAGGTTTCCGCACCCGGGGAAACGCCGCGCTGGGAAATTTTCACCCACGGCGGGCGCAAGCCCACCGGCCTGGATGCCGTGGCTTGGTCGAAGAAGATGGAAGAGCTGGGTGCCGGCGAGATCCTCCTGACCAGCATGGACCAGGACGGCGTGAAGAGCGGCTATGACCTGGGCGTCACCCGGGCCATCAGCGAAACCGTCGGCATCCCGGTGATCGCCTCCGGTGGCGTGGGCAACCTGGAGCACCTGGCGGCCGGCATTCTCGAAGGCAAGGCCGACGCGGTGCTAGCGGCGAGCATCTTCCACTTCGGCGAATTCACCGTGCCGGAGGCCAAGGCCTATCTCGCAAGTCGCGGCATCGTCGTGCGTTGAGCACGATTCTTGCCTTTAATTGAGCTTCGGCTGCAACCGTGATCCGGTTCGCAGCCTGGGCGGCTGACGTCGTTACCCTGTACCCACGGGGACCGAATCAGCGGTTTTTCCCATCCCTCCTTACAAGGTAGTTGTATATGTCGAAACGCCTCCTGCTCGCTCTGGCGGGCACTCTCATGGTGCTGGCCGGATTCGCCCGCGCCGATGTGGATGAGAATTACTCGGTGGTGCTGCTGACGGAGAATTTCCCGCCCTACAACATGGCGATCAACGGAAAGAACTTCGCTCAGGAAGACAACGTCGACGGCATCGCCGTGGACGTGGTGAAGGAAATGTTCAAACGCGCAGGCATCAAGTACAACCTGACCCTGCGCTTCCCCTGGGAGCGCATCTACAAGCTGGCGCTGGAGAAGCCCGACTACGGCATCTTCGTCACCGCCCGCCTGCCGGAGCGCGAGCAGTCCTTCAAGTGGGTCGGCCCCATCGGCCCGGACGACTGGGTCCTGCTCGCCCGTGGCGACAGCACCATCAGCCTCACCAGCCTGGAGCAGGCCAAGCAATACAAGGTCGGCGCCTACAAGGGCGATGCCATCTCCCAGGCCCTGGCCGAGAAAGGCATCGAGGCAACGACCTCCCTGCGTGACCAGGAGAACGCCAAGAAGCTGGAGAAGGGCCAGATCGACCTCTGGGCCACCGGTGACCCCGCCGGCCGCTACCTGGCCAAGCAGGAAGGCGTCTCGGGCCTGAAGACCGTGCTGCGCTTCAACAAGGCCGAACTGTTCCTGGCGCTGAACAAGGAGACCCCCGACGAGGTGGTCAAGCGCCTGCAGGACGCGCTGGACAAGATGCGCGCCGAGGGCCTGGTCGACCAGATCCTCAACAGCTACCTGTGATACCCAGCGACCGGCCAAGAGCCGGTCGCTTGCCATTGGATGGCAGGACGGGGCGATCCATACGTCCGTGGGCCGAGGCCCATGCAGGGAAGTCGCTAGCCATAACCACAAATTCAAGCGAGCGGATGACAATGCACAAACTGATGAGAAACGCCCTGACCCTGGGCCTGATGTTCCTGGCCTTCGGGGCCCGCGCCGAGCTTCCGGCCGACTACAAGGTCGTGTTGCTGACCGAGAACTTCCCGCCCTTCAACATGGCGGTGGACGACAAGAACTTCGCCCGTGACGACGGCATCGACGGCATCAGCACCGATATCGTCCGCGAGATGTTCAAGCGCGCGAACATCGAATACACCCTCACCCTGCGCTTCCCCTGGGATCGGCTCTATCGCCTGACCCTGGACAAGCCCAACTACGGCCTGTTTTCCACCACCTTCACGCCCGAGCGCCAGCCGCTGTTCAAGTGGGTCGGCCCCGTCGCCAAGACCGGCTGGGTGCTGCTCGCCGCCCCGGGCAACAACATCGCCCTCAAGGACCTGAAGAGCGCCGGCCAGTACCGCATCGGCGCGTACAAGAACGACGCCGTGAGCCAGCACCTGGAAAGCCAGGGCCTGTCCCCGCAGAACGCCCTGCGTGACCAGGAGAACGTGAAGAAGCTGATCAAGGGGCAGATCGACCTGTGGGCCACCACCGACCCGGTCGGCCGCTACCTGGCCAAGCAGGAAGGCGTCACCGGCCTGCAGACCGTGCTGCGCTTCAATGATGCCGAGCTGTACCTGGCCTTCAACAAGGACACCCCGGACGAGGTGATCGAGCGCCTGCAGAAGGCCCTCGACCAGATGCGTGCCGATGGCTTCGTCGACGAAGTGACCAAGAACTACCTGTAACCCCGCCTGCCGCTACCCATCTCGCAGGGTGGGTAGCGCTTGCACCGTTCTGGTGCTTTGACGTTCTGTCGATTAGGCCCCGTGTACACACGGGCTGCCCATCACCGGGTAAAAATCCGGATTCGTAGAGCGTCGACGTGCCTTGGTCCCTATGAAGGGGCGTAGCCAGACTTCGGCGTGTGGACATAGGGTGTGCCACGCGCACCAGGGGAGCCTGCCAGAAGCACCGTGTGGCGGTGCGCACGGCACACCCCACGGCACGCGTTCATCCTGCTGGGTTCTCAACTCGAATCGTCAGGGGCAGAGCCGATAACTCATGACCACGCCCTAAGGGCGTGGTTTCCCAAGCTCAAATGAACCCCCTCATACGGCTGCTCTGGCAGGCTCTGCCGTGCGCGTCAGTCCAGGCGGTAGCTGTGGATGCGCTTGTCCGGGTTGACGTCGTACCAGTCGCCTTCTGCCCAGAACACCCGGTCGGTGCGCGGGTCCAGCCCCTGCACGCCCAGGTAGCCTTCGATGGCGAGGCGGCTCCAGCTCCGACCCCAGTCACGTGAATAGAACACCGCATCGGAGGAAATGGTCGCCGGCTCGCCGTTGCCCTTTGGGTAGAGCCACAGGGGGACGCTGTAGCTGCTGTCGGTATTGGCCAGCAGAACCCCCTTGCCGATGCTGAACCCGCGCAGGCCGGTGCTGGAGGGCAGCGGCCAGAATGGGCTGGGCAGGCTGCCCCGGGCTTGCCAGTCGAGGGTCTGCCGGTCCAGTTCGGCGACCCGGGTGGCCTCGTCTCCTTCGCGCTCGATCACCGCGATCACGCGCTTGTCGTCGTTGCTCACCACCTCGTCCAGGTGCAGGCCGAACTCCCGTTCCAGCGGGCCCATCCGCCACTGGCCCTGTTCACGTACCAGGCGGGCCTTGCTGGTGACGAACACCGGGGTGGTCAGGTACATGCCGTCGGGCTCGCCGTAGAGAAAGGACTGCGAGACCCAGATCGCCGCGTGCTGGTCGTCGAACTGCCGGATGTGGCTGGTGATGCGGCCGTACTCGCCGTTGTAGTCGCCCCAGTTGACGCCTTCAGGTGCGCGACTGCGGATGGTGTCGAGGCTGACCAGCAGATCGTCGCTGGCGACGATCGCCTCGCGGGTCGCGCCCTGGTCGGGCGAGTAGTAGAGGCCGCCGCGCAGGTTCTCGGGCGCGCCGTAGGCACTGCCGCTCTGCGGCAGGCTGGCCCAGGCCCAGACCTGCCGGTTGTCGAAGAAATAGGGTTCGAGCGCCCAGGCCAGGTCGTTGGCCTCCGCCAGCAGGCCCTGGTCCAGGGGCGCCCAGCTGGCGCCCTGGTCGTCGCTGCGCAGGACCACCGTCTGCCGGATATCCGCCTGCTGCCACTCATCGGGGCGGTTGACGCCGGTGAGCAGGTAAAGGGCGTCGCCATCGGGCGTCGCCACCAGGCAGGCGGTTTCGCCGAGGTGGGCGACCTGGACGAACTCGCCGTTGGCGTCGAGCCGCGACAGGTAGGTGGTCTGCGGATCGCTGGAGAGGCCGCCGCCGAAGAGGCCACCGAAGCCCGAGGGCTCCTCGTCGTCCGGTTCGGCAGCGCCGCCGCGGATCAGTGCATCGAGGTCGATGCCGGGCTGTTCCTCGGCCTTTTCCGCGCGGTCCATTCGGCCGACCAGCCAGGTGTTCTTCGGTGTCGCCAGCACGCCGGTGCAGTATTGCTGGCGGGCCCGTTGCTCGACGCGGCTGGTGGTGCCCACGACCTCTTCGCCCGGGCTGGCGCCGCCGAGTTCCAGCTTGGCGCTGACAATGATCCAGATATAGCCCGTGGGCACCGCCGCGGCGATGGCGAACGCCAGGAGGAGGAGGGCCTTGATCAGGGAAACGCGACGGGACATGGAGCGGCATCCTTGCAGAAGAGGCGCTGAAGCCTAAGTATTCGCCGCACGTTTGCCCAGCCGCGATGCCGGGGAATTTGCGCTGGCGCACGCCGATTCAGCGATAGACGCCGCCCTTGCCGTGGGCCGCCATGGCGCGGTTGCTGCGCAGGGCGATCATCTGCTGCACCCCGATCAGCTCGAAGCCCTGTGCCTTCAGGCGCGGTAGCTCGCGTTCGAGCAGCGCCAGGGTGGCGGGGTGGGGGTGACCGATCATCACCGCCGAGCCTTGCTTGCGGGCGAGCTTGAGCGCGGCTTGGAACTGTGCGGCGATGGCTTCGGGGTGCATGTCGTCGTCGAGGAAGACATCCCGCGAGAGGCTCGCCAGGCCGATCTTCTGCGCTTCGGCGGCGGCCACGGTGGCGGCGCTGGTGCGGCTGTCGATGAAGAAGCGGTGATCGCCCTGCAGGCGGTGCATCAGCCAGGCCATGGCCTGGGGCTGGGCGGTCATGCGGCTGCCCATGTGGTTGTTCAGGCCCTGGGCGTGAGGCACCACGCGCAAGGCGGCGTCGAGGCGCCGCTGCAGTTCGTCCACCGGCATGTCCGGGCGCCAGGCGAAGGGGCCGCCGGCCGGGTCCATGGGCAGGTGCAGCATCACCGTCTTGCCGGCGGCGTGGGCGGTGTTGGCCAACTGGGTGGCGTGGGGCGCATCGGGGATGATCGACAGGGCCACCGGGCCGGGCAGGGCGAGCACGCGTCGATCACGCTCGGGTGTCTGGCCGAGGTCGTCGATCACCAGGGTCAGGCGCGGGCGGCTGTCGAGCGGGGTGGCCGGAGCGGCGGGAGCGGCCTGCGCCGGCCCGTCGGCCTTGGCGGGCGGTGTTGCCGGGCCTGGGTTGGAC
>NZ_QKRU01000150.1:0-4280 GCF_003234055.1 Pseudomonas sp. 57B-090624 | reverse complement strand
GACATTCCGTGTCCTGAGGGCGCTGGTGGCGGGGGAGTGTAGCGATTTTCGAAGCCGGTGCGACGGTTCGTCGGGTGCGGATGCGGATTCCAGGGCCTCGCGCACCTTCTTGACGAAGTTTTCACATGGCCTTGTGCACAGTCCCTGAGGTTTCTGCCGTCTCGTTCGGCAGCCTGTATCCGACTGATGGAGTTCTTATGCCGTCGCACGTGCGTGATCAAGGGGCCCGGAAACTCGACTGGGCCGGTCTGGGCTGGCTGTTCCTGTTCTTCTGGTGCTTCTCGGGCCTCACCCAGGCGCTGATCCTCGCCACCGACACCAGCGGCTTCACCGGCTTCCGCCAGGCCTTCCTGCTCAGCGGCCTGTGGCTGATCCCGGTGCTGCTGTTCCCGGCCCGCACCCGCACCCTCGCCGCAGTGATCGGCGTGATGCTCTGGCTGGCCTCCTTGCCGGCGCTCTTCTATTTCCTGGTGTACGGCCAGGAGTTCTCCCAGAGCGTCATCTTCATCATGTTCGAGTCCAACGCCGCCGAGGCCAGCGAGTACCTGACCCAGTACATGACCTGGTGGATACCCCTGGTGTTGCTGGCCTATGCCGCCGTCGCCTGGCTGATCTGGCGGCGCCTGCGCCCGGTGTACCTGCCCCGCCGCCAGGCGCTGGCGGTCAGTGCCGCGCTGCTGGTCGGGTTGCTCGGCTACCCGGTGACCAAGCAGCTCATGGTCAACGACAGCTTCGAGCAGGCCATGGACGGTATCGACAAGCGCCTCGAGCCGGCCGCGCCCTGGCAACTGGCGGTGGGTTACCGGCAGTACCGCCAGCAGCTGTCGAACATGCAGGACCTGCTGGAAGGCAACGCCCGCATCGCGCCGCTCGCCAACCTGCGCGACATCAACGGCAACCAGCCCTCGACCCTGGTGCTGGTCATCGGCGAATCCACCAACCGCCAGCGCATGAGCCTCTATGGCTATTCACGCCCGACCACGCCCAACCTCGACAAGCTGCGCGACGAGTTGCAGGTGTTCGACAACGTGGTGACCCCGCGCCCCTACACCATCGAGGCGCTGCAGCAGGTGCTGAGCTTCGCCGACGCGAGCAACCCGGACGCCTACCTGAGCAAGCCCTCGCTGCTGAACATGATGAAACAGGCGGGCTACAAGACCTTCTGGATCACCAACCAGCAGACCCTGACCAAGCGCAACACCATGCTCACCACCTTCTCCAAGCAGGCCGACGAGCAGGTCTACCTGAACAACAACCGCAACCAGAACGCCCGCCAGTACGACGACGACGTGTTCGAGCCCTTCTCCAAGGTCCTCGCCGACCAGGCGCCGCGCAAGTTCATCGTGGTGCACCTGCTGGGCACCCACATGAGCTACCAGTACCGCTACCCGCCGGAGTACGAGCGCTTCACCGACCGCCAGGGCGTGCCGCCGAACGTCACCGACGACCAGTTGCCCACCTACAACAGCTACGA
The DNA here is from genome assembly GCF_003234055.1 of Pseudomonas sp. 57B-090624. Taxonomy (NCBI): domain Bacteria; kingdom Pseudomonadati; phylum Pseudomonadota; class Gammaproteobacteria; order Pseudomonadales; family Pseudomonadaceae; genus Pseudomonas; species Pseudomonas sp. 57B-090624. The sequence goes on along the minus strand of NZ_QKRU01000150.1, from coordinate 2,806 downwards.
CAACGCCGTGCTGTTCAACGACCACGTGGTTTCCACCCTGATCGAGCGCTTCAGGGCCACCGACCCGAACGGCTTCCTGCTCTACCTGTCCGACCACGGCGAGGCGGTGTTCGACCCCGAGCACCCGCAGGTGCTGGGCCGTAACGAGGCGGCGCCCACCGCGCCGATGTACACCATCCCCTTCATGGTCTGGACCAGCCCCGCGTGGCAGCGCAGCCATCCGCGCAGCTTCGCCGGTACCTTCGACCGCCCCTTCAGCAGCGCCGGGCTGGTGCACACCTGGGCGGACCTGGCCGGCCTGCGCTTCGACGAGCTGGACCCCAGCCGCAGCCTGGTCAGCGCGGACTTCAAGGCGCGCCCGCTGATGATCGGCAACCCCTACACGCCGAAGGCGATGATCGATTTCAGCCTGATCAAGCCCAAACCCAAGGACGCACCCAAGCCGGTGGAGCTGGCGAACGAGGGCGACCAGCCGTTGAAGAGCGGCCCCGACCGCACGCGCGGCTAGGGCTGGGCCCGATTGCCCCGGCAGGCAACCTGCCGGGGTGGCGTTCCATCAGCTTTTTGCTCGGAAATCCGTCTGACGCATGGAACGGCGTCGTAGGCTGTTGCATCATTCCGCCCTCGCAACGCTTACCCACTCAAGGATTTCCACATGGCCGGAGCCAGCCTGCTCACCCTGCTCGACGATATCGCCAGCGTCCTCGACGACGTTTCCCTGATGACCAAGGTCGCCGCCAAGAAAACCGCCGGCGTACTGGGGGACGACCTGGCCCTCAACGCCCAGCAGGTTTCCGGCGTGCAGGCCGAGCGCGAGCTGCCGGTGGTCTGGGCGGTGGCCAAGGGCTCGGCGGTGAACAAGGCGATCCTGGTTCCGGCTGCGTTGCTGATCAGCGCCTTCGCGCCCTGGGCGGTGACCCCGCTGCTGATGGTGGGCGGTGCCTACCTGTGCTTCGAGGGCTTCGAGAAGCTCGCCCACAAGTGGCTGCACAGCGCCGAGGAAGACCAGCAGAGCCACGCGGCCCATGTCGAGGCGCTGGCCAAGACCGACGTCGATGTCGTGGCCTTCGAGAAGGACAAGGTCAAGGGTGCCGTCCGCACCGACTTCATCCTCTCCGCCGAAATCATCGCCATCACCCTGGGCACCGTCGCCGAGTCCTCCTTCGGTGTGCAGGTGGCCGTGCTGGTGGGCATCGCCGCGATCATGACCGTCGGCGTGTACGGCCTGGTGGCCGGCATCGTCAAGCTGGACGACCTGGGCCTGTACCTCAGCCGCAAGGCCAGCCAGGCCGCACAGAGCATCGGTCGCGCCATCCTGCGTGCCGCGCCCTACATGATGAAGGGGCTGTCGGTGATCGGCACCGCCGCGATGTTCCTGGTGGGCGGGGGCATCCTCACCCACGGCATTCCGGCCGCCCACGAGCCCATCCACCACCTGGCCGAAGCGGCGGGCGCCGCAGGCTGGCTGGTGCCGACCCTGGTCAACGGCGTGGTCGGCATCGTCGCCGGTGCGCTGGTGCTGGTGGTGGTGAGCCTGGCGAAGAAGCTGTTCGCCAAGGGCTGATAGCCGCCCATGAAAAACGCCCCGCCGGCATCGCCCGCGGGGCGTTTTCGTTTTCAGGGGTTCGTGTTGCCGTTCGGACCGTAGCCCGGGCTTCAGCCCGGGGGCCGGGGCAGCGCGGATGAATTCGCGGCTACAGGCAGAGGACGCGGGATCAGGCGTTGGGCTTGAAGGCGCAGTAGCCGGGGCGCGGGCCGATCCGGGGGTGGTTGCGGCAGGTTTCCGGGCGCTTGTCGTAGATGGTGCACAGGCGCGACTTGCGGTCGAGGAAGTAGCAGTCGTTGTTGGACATGCGGGTCAGGGTGAAGATGCCCGACTTCTGGTTGAAGCGCTCCACCAGCCCCTCCTTCATCAGGCGCTTGGCGATGTTCTTCGGCGGCTCGCCGCGCTCGAAATCGGCCACCAGCTCCATGCGGATCAGGTCGCTGATGCGCACTTCCACCGGCAGGGTGCAGCAGCTGGAGACGCAGGCGTGGCACATGCTCTTTTCGTAGCGGATCCAGGTTTCGGTGCGATCGATATCGGCGCCGACGATGAGCATGGTCTTCATGGCTTGGGTACGGGTGGGGGCTGGGAGGGCGCGCATCATAGCGGGATTGGCGAATTTGTGAACAGTTTGCCGCCGGCCGGCGAGACGATTTCTACCGTCTGTGCGCAATCGGGTGAATTTTCTGTGTCTGTGAGATGGCCAGCATTCGTCTGTAGGGAGTGTTCCGTTTCGCTCGATATACTGGCGCGTCGCCATTTACGCCGGGCGGCGGCGTTGAACGTGCAGGGATCTGGCGTTTCTTCTCAATCACTTGGGAATTCAGTGCATGCAATGGATCTTCATGCTGGTGGGTCTGGCCATGGGAGCGGCAGCCGGTGAATCGATCACCGGAGCCCTGCTGGGCGGCCTCCTCGGATTGGGCCTCGGACAGGCGATCCGCCTGCACGGGCTGAGTACGGAAAACGCCGCCCTGCAGAAGCAGCTGCGCGAGTTCGCCGCCCGCTTCGACGTCGGCACCCAGGCCATCCACGAGCGGCTGCTCAAGGTCGAGCGCAGCGGGGTGCAACCCGCCGCTCCCGCCGCGCCGCCCTCCGAGGCGCCCGCATCGGTGCCGGAAGCGCCCGTCGCCCATGCCCAGGCCGCCGCGCCGGGGAGGCCGGAGCAACCGCTGGACGACAGCGAGCTGGTCTGGGAACTGCCTGCGGAGCTCGAGCCGGAGCCCCTGGTGGTCCCCCCGCCCCCGCGCCAGCCGGATG
>NZ_QKRU01000149.1:0-4487 GCF_003234055.1 Pseudomonas sp. 57B-090624 | reverse complement strand
ACGTGGAACCGCTCCTGGAAGGGCTGGGTGCTGAAGTCGAGTCACAGACCCGGCGCCGCATCCAGAGCGACAAGACCAGCCCGTCGGGCGAGCCCTGGCAAGGCTGGTCGGAGGCCTACGCAGAGACCCGCCACAGCGGGCAAAGCCTGCTGCAGAGCATGGGGCCGCTGCTGAACAGCATCAGCTACCAGGTGCAGGGCGACAGCGTGTTGGTCGGTAGCCCGCTCATCTACGCCGCCACCCACAACTTCGGCGATCCGAAGCGTGGCATCCCGCAACGCGAGTTCTTGGGCGTCGAGGGCCAGGATTTCGAAGACCTGGTCGGCATCACCGAAGACTTTCTGGAGGCACTGGCCAATGGATGAACTCACCCCCGCCGCCGTGCTGGCCGGCGTCGAGACCTGGGTCAACGCCCAGTTCGAAGCGGCCCAGCTCAAGGTGGAAGTGAAGCTGCACGGCGGCCGTTTCAGCGTCGCCGATCTGGAGAAGTACGCCACCAGCACGCGCGCCTGTCGTGTCGCCCTGGAGGGCCTGAAGTTCGAAGTGACAGGGCGCGGCGACCTGGTCTGCTCCGCCCACGTTGTCCTGGTCGCACTGGCGGGCGACCTCGGCAAAGCCGGCACCCGAGCGCTGAACGTGCTGCAGGTGCTGACGCCGATTCAAGCGGCAGCGCCCGGCAGCAAGTTGGACCTGGCGCTGCAGGACAGCATCAACGCCAAGGATATCAAGGCCGCCAACCTCTACCACGCCGCCCTGGATCAGAAGGGCACCGCCGCCTGGGTCATCACCTGGCCGGTTCAATTCCAACACCCAAGAGTCCGCTAGGAGGACTGAATGAAGAACGACAAAACCGTCTCCGTGGCGGAACAACCCAAGCCCACGCCCACCGTCAAGGTGGTCATCACCAAGGAGAACGGCCACAACCACGGCGGCACCAAGCACCCCAAGGATACGGTGCTCGATGTGTCCGAGGCTGACGCCAAATTCATCGTCGCCGCCAAAGCCGGCGAACTCCAGAAAGAGGACAAGTAAGCCATGGCTCAACCCAAGGTATTCAAAGGCGTAGGCATCGTTTCGGCCCAGCGTCTCGACGTCGAGGGTTCGATTCTGCGCGACGTGGGCGACGTCGAGCAGTTCAAGATTGCCCACCGCAGTAACTCGACCCTCTGGAAACAGAACCGCCGTCCTGGTGGTGGCAACCTGGCGCGCATGGACATCCTGGAAGGCGTCGACCTGACCGTGCAAATGCAGGAGTGGTCCGAGGAAAACCAGGAGATGGTGCTGCAAGGCAAGCTCGTTCTGCTGCCTGAAGAGACGGTGACCGGTGAAGAGGCAGTGCTCGCTCCTGGCGGGCTGACCCTGACCGAGTTCCCCGGCGCCAAGAACCTGGTCATCACCCCGGCCCAGGGCGGCGGGTCGCCCATCGCCTTATCCGCAGTCGAGCTGTCCGCGGCTGGCATCCGTGTTCCGGTCGATAGCCAGGTCATCAGCGCGCCGACCCCGGTGACGCTGGCCTACAAGTCCACGCCCGCCAAGCGCATCGAAGCGTTGATCGTGCCCGGCGCGGTATATCGCATCGTGCTCGATGGCCTGAACGAAGCGGAAAGTGGCCGTCCGGTCATCGTCGAAATCTTCCGCTGGAAGGCGCCGCCCGCTGAAGAGCTGGCGCTCATCGATGCGCAGAACCCCGGCAAGCTGCTTTCCAAAGGCGAGGTGCTGGCGGACCAGGCCCGCCCGGTCGGCGAATCCCCGTTCTACCGCATCACCTGGTTGTAACCCTCCCAACTACCAAGCCGGCCGGGCCGCCCAGGCCCGGCCTCTGGAGCATCGAACATGGCACTAACCAAGATCAGCCCCGCCGGTGGCCAAGGCATTCAATGCCGCGAGCTGACCGTTGAAGAAATCCGCGATTGGCTGAAGAGCATGGAGGCCCAGGCAGACGCACCAGACGTGGTGGGTGACAGCCTGTTGCCTGACTTCACCCTCGCCGACCTGGAGCGCATGACCAACGCCACGGCCGAACAACTGGGCGGCATGACGCCCAGCGAGCTGCGCGAACTGGGGGAGGACTGCAAAGCGGTGAACCCGGATTTTTTCGACCTAAGAGCGCGCGTCGGCGAAGCAGGGCGCCAACTGCTGGCGAGGCTCTCCGGCAGCTTGAACGAAACGCCGCCTGCCTGATCCGCCACGGACACACCGGCTTGTGGGCGTATCCATGGGGAACGTGGGAAGCGGCGCTGGATGAGGCAATAGAGTCGGCCGAGAAGGGGCGGGACTAGGGATTTACTGGCGTGGGTTTCCCACACCTGCCAGGCGGAACAGGAAGGCGAAGAAAAGGACAACGAAAGAAAGAAGACCAGCGCCCACCAGAAGAGTCCATCCGAGCTTGGGGGCCACCAGCACCAGGACACCAAAGAAGACAAACAGCTGGATAAACAATTTCATGACCGACGTACGCCTCTCAATATCCGTTGATGCCAGCCAGGGCCGCAACACGTTGCAGCAGTTCCAGGCGGGCTACAAAGCCCTCATCAACCAGCTGCGCCAACCTCTTGGACGCATCGCTTCCCTGCAAGAGCTGGAGGCTAGCCTAGTCGACAACGAGCGCCAGCTCAATGCGACGCGCCGCCATCTATCCGATCTGGCCAGCGAGATGCTGGCAGCAGAGCGCCCCACACGGGCACAAATCCAGGCCTACCGCGCCGCCAGCCAGCAGGCCGATGCATTGCAACGCAGCATTGCCGGGCAGCGCCTGGAGCTGGCCGAGCTGAGCCAGGCCCTGCGCAGTGCCGGCGTCGACACCACCCGCCTAGCGGCTGAGCAGAAGCGCCTGGCGGCCGAGCTGGATGCTACCCAGGGCCGGGCATCGGCGCAGGCCGAACGTATCGCCGGGGCCCGCGCCGCCCTCAACGTGCGCCCCCACGCCGACATCCGCCAGGAAATCAACGGGCTGACCCAGCAGTATCAGCTCCTGCGCAACAGCGGCACCCTGACCACGGGCGAATTGCTCCAGGCCAAGGTCCGTCTACGCGAGCGCGTCGCCGAGCTGAAGACGGGCACCAATGGCTGGGCCAAGTCCCTTGGCGAAGTCCGCATGCAAGCCGGCGTCGCCGCCGCGTCCATGGGCGCGCTTGCCTACGGAGGCTCCAACGTCTTGGGCTTCTATGCGAAGTTCGGCCAGCAGATGGCGGCCGTGGATTCCATCACCGACCTGAGCCGCGAGCGGTTCGCCCAGTTGTCCCAGGAAGTGCGGCAGCTCAGCGTCAACATGGGCAAGGATGCGGCGGAGTCAGCCTCCGCCCTCAACGACATTCTGTCGTCCGGCGTCGACGAGAAAGACGGCATCAGCACGCTGGCCCTGTCCACCAAGGCGGCGATTGCAGGCGTCACCGATACCGCCACCGCTGCCCGTGGCGGACTGGCCGTGGTCAACGCCTACGGCGAAGGCATCGAGAATCTGGGGCTGCGCTATGACCAGATGTTCCTGGCCGTGCGCGACGGCGTGACCACCTTCCCCGAGCTGGCGAACTTCATCGGCGACGTGCTGCCGACTGCGAAGGCGGCCGGGGTCGGGTTCGACGAGGTGTCGGCCGCAATTGCCCGCATGACCATCGCCGGTATCCGCACCCCGCAAGCCACCACCGCATTGAAGGGGGCCATCAACGCCCTGGCCGCGCCGACCCCCGAGGCCCAGAAAAAGCTGGACGAACTGGGCATCAAGTGGCGCGGCCTGTCCGGCACGCTCCAGGACATCGCCGCCCGCAAGCTCGGCTTGGACGCGATGCGGGAAATCATCCCCGACGTCGAGGCCCGTACCGCCGTGCTGTCCCTGACCCAGGACATCGGCGCGCTGAATAGCGAAGTCGCGGCGATGCGCGGCGCCAGCGGGGCCATGGATGCGGCCTATGCGAAGATGTCCAACACCCCCCAGGCCGATATCGACCGGTTCAACTCTACGGTGGGAGAGCTAAAGCTCCAGCTGGGGGAGGCCTCTACGGCATTCCTGCCCATCGTGAATGCTGTTACGGCGGTCATTCGATCATTTAACGAGTTGCCGGACCCTGTTCGAAATGCCGGGGCAGGTATCCTGGCCCTGGCAGTGCTCACTCTTTCAGTGGGCGGTGCAATTCGAACTCTCGCCAATCCCCTGATGCTGCTGCGCGGCCACCTATCCCAGACACCTGGTGTAGCGGGCGCAGCCGCTGCTGGCCTGGAAGGAGTCGCCAGCACGGCCACCGGCCTGGTTCCGAAGGTCGCCACCCTGGCCGACGCGTTCCGCCTGCTCAAAGGCACCTTGGCCCTGGGCGTCATCTCTTGGACGGCGGGCAACCTCGACGAGCTGTGGGAGCTACACAACCGTGCCATGCAGTTGCGCCAAGACCAGATTGACTACCGCAACTCTCTTAACGAGACCATCGCCACCACCGCGAAGTACGCCGACGCGGTGATCCTGCCGGCCAATGCACTGGCCCAACTGACCGAGGAAG
>NZ_QKRU01000148.1:0-5181 GCF_003234055.1 Pseudomonas sp. 57B-090624 | reverse complement strand
GTTCAGCGACGCGTTGAACAGACCCAGTCCATTGCCGGCAACGATTGCAACCATGTCCTTGCATCCCCTTGAAGGCCGAAAGTGCGGCCCGAAATTCATCGCGCACGGTAAATGTGTGCGCCTCTGGGGAGCTCTATTCCGCGATTCGCGGATTTGTTTAGGGGGGAATGAAAAAATTATTCAGAAAGAAGAAATTCATCCGGAATGAGCACCCACCACCTCCAAAAACGCCCCGATCACCCGCCTCGCCCCCTGCTCCTTCAGGCACACCAGCGTCTCGGTCATGCGCGGTTCGAAGTCGAGGATGGGCAGTACGTGCACGCCGCGGCTGGAGCCGAGTTCGGCGGCGGAGACGATGCCGACGCCGAGGCCGGCGACGACCATCTCGAACACCGCTTCGCGGCCTTCCACTTCGATGGCGGGGTGGGTGTCGAGGCCCAGGCGGCGCATTTCGTCTTCCAGCATCTGCCGGGTCATGGAGCCCTGTTCGCGCAGCACCAGCGGGGTGCGGTGCAGGTCGGCGAGGTGGATGGCGTCGCGCCGTGCCCAGGGGTGGCCTTCGGTGACGAAGGCCACCAGCGGGCCGCTGCTGAGCACATGGGCGATCAGGCGGTCGTCGTCCACCGGGCGGCCGAGCACGGCGAAGTCGGCCTGGTAGTCGAACAGCCGGCGCAGGGATTCGTCGCTGTTGCCGGTCACCAGGCGCACGCGGATGCCGGGGTAGCGCTCGCAGAAGCGCGCGATGTAGGGCAGCAGGTGCATGGGCGCGTCCACTGCCAGGGTGAGGCTGCCGCTTTGCAGGGCGCGGGAACTGGTGAGCAGTTCCTCGGCCTCGTTCTCGGCGGCGAACAGGCGCAGGGTGATGGCCAGCAGGCGCTCACCCAGTTCGGTGAGCTGCACCGAGCGCTTGTTGCGGTTGAACAGCAGCACGCCGAAGCGCTCCTCCAGCTTGCGCACCTGGTCGGAGACCGCCGGCTGGCTGAGGAACAGCTGCTCCGCCGCGCGGGTGAAGTTGCCGTGCACCGCCACGGCGTGAAAGGCCTTGAGTTGCGCCTGGGAAACCGACATCACCGCCCCTATTAATAAGCTCAGCTTGTTTGTGAAATACCATAAATCGATTTCATTTATTTCTAGCCAATTGCTTTGATCAGCGCCAGCCCCGCCCACCCGCATCCGCTGGAGACGATCATGAGCCACGCCGAATTCCCCGCATCGCATACGCCCCTCGCCGCGCCGGTCCAGGGCGAGCCCTACCTGCTGACCCCCGGCCCGCTGACCACCTCGCGTGCCACCAAGGAAGCCATGCTGCGTGACTGGGGCTCGTGGGACGCCGACTTCAACCGCGTCACCGCCGAGATCCGCCAGCAGCTGCTGGCCATGGCCGGCGTGCACGACGACAGCTACGCCTGCGTGCCCCTGCAAGGCAGCGGCACCTTCTCGGTGGAAGCGGCCCTGGCCACCGCCATCCCCCGCGACGGCAAGGCGCTGATCCTGATGAACGGCGCCTACGGCCAGCGCGCCGCCAAGACCCTCGACTACCTGGGCCGCGCCCATATCGCGCTGGACAAGGGCGACTACCTGCCGCCGCAGCCCGAGGAGGTGGACGCCCTGCTGCGCGCCAATCCCGATGTCACCACCGTGTTCCTGGTCCACTGCGAGACCAGCTCCGGCATCCTCAACCCGCTGCGCGAGCTGGCGGCCGTGGTGAAGGCCCATGGCAAGCGCCTGATCGTGGACGCCATGAGCTCCTTCGGCGCGGTGCCGTTGTCGGTGGACGAGGTGCCCTTCGATGTCCTGGTGTCCTCGGCCAACAAGTGCATCGAGGGCATCCCCGGCTTCGGTTTCGTGATCATCCGTCGCGACCTGCTGGAGGAGTCCGCCGGCCGCGCCCACTCCCTGAGCCTCGACCTGCTGGAGCAGTGGCGCTACATGGAGCGCACCGGCCAGTGGCGCTTCACCCCGCCCACCCACAGCGTGGTGGCCTTCCATGCGGCGCTGGAACAGCACGCGGCCGAGGGTGGCGTGCAGGGCCGCCTGGCGCGCTACACGCGCAACCGCGACGTGCTGGTGGCCGGGATGCGCGAGCTGGGCTTCGAGACGCTGCTGGAGGACCACTGGCTGTCGCCGATCATCACCACCTTCTTCAGCCCTGCGCACCCGGCCTTCGAGTTCAAGCGTTTCTACGACGAGCTCAAGGCCCGCCAGTTCGTCATCTACCCCGGCAAGCTGACCCAGGCCGAGAGCTTCCGCATCGGCTGCATCGGCCAGATCGACGAGCCCATCGTCCGCCAGCTGCTGCGCGCCATCGCCGAGTCCCTGCAGGCGATGGGCGTGACCCTCGAGAAAACGGCGGCCTGACCCGCCCCCTTGGGCCGCCCGCCACCCCGAGCGGGCGGCCTCTTTTTCCGCGTCAGCCGGCCGCGCCGGCGAGGAGCCCGCCCACCCGAGACGATCAGCACCATGCCTGACGCACGGCCTCTGCCCTTCTGACCAGGCCAGGCGTTTAGACAGCCAGGAAGTACCAAGAACAACAACAGCCTCCCTCACGCACTGTCGCCAACCCACAGGGGTCAGAACCATGAACAACGCTGCAGGTGTCTTCCAGCACGGGTGGAAATCCATCCACCGCTGGCGTGTACAGATCTTCCTCATCACCTGGCTGGCCTATGCCGCCTTCTACTTCACCCGCAAGGCCTTCTCGGTGGCCAAGCTGGGCATCGGCGAGGACGTCGATTTCGAGCTCGACAAATCGGCGATGGCCAACCTCGATGCCCTCTATCTCACCGCCTACGCCATCGGCCAGTTCACCTGGGGCATCTTCGCCGACCGCTTCGGCCCCCGCGTGATCGTCTTCGGCGGCCTGCTGGTCTCCGCGCTCGCCGCGCTGGCCATGGGCACCTTCGCCACCCTGCCGATCTTCGCCACCTGCATGGTGATCCAGGGCCTGGCGCAGTCCACCGGCTGGAGCGGGCTGTGCAAGAACATCGGCTGTTTCTTCGCCACCCGCGAGCGTGGCCGGGTGCTGGGCTACTGGAGCACCTGCTACGCCTTCGGCGGCCTGGTCTCCACGCCCTTCTCCGGCTGGTGGGCCTACCAGGTGCTCGGCGACTGGCGTGCGGCCTTCGTCTCCAGCGCCGCGGTGGTGCTGGTGGTGGCGGTGCTGTTCTGGCTGCTGCAGCGCAACCGCCCCGAGGACGTGGGACTGGAGCCGGTCGAGGTGGAAGTGAAGACCTCCCGCGAGCTGAAGATCGAGCGCGACAGCCACTGGGTCTCGCTGCGCAAGATCATGGGCAACCGCACGGTGCTGGTCCTCGGCCTCGCCTACTTCCTGCTCAAGCCGGCGCGCTACGCGATCCTGCTGTGGGGCCCGATGATGGTCTACGAGCGCATGCCCGCCGTGGGCAAGGTCGCCTCGGCCATCGTGCCCACCGCCTTCGAGGTGGCCGGGCTGGTGGGGCCGATCCTCATCGGCATCGCCTCCGACCGCTGGTTCGGCGCGCGGCGCATGCCCGCCTGCGTCATCAGCCTGGTGGCGCTGACCCTGTGCCTGGGCCTGTTCGTGCCGGCCATGCAGAGCGGCAGCCTGTACCTGGTGGTCGGCCTGCTGTTCATGCTGGGCCTGACCCTCTACGGCCCCGACTCGATGATCAGCAGCTCCGCCGCCATCGACTTCGGCACCACCGAGGCGGCCGGCACCGCCGCCGGCTTCGTCAACGGCTGCGGCTCGGTCGGCGCCATCCTCGGCGGCCTGCTGCCCGGCTACTTCGACACCACCACCGTATTCATCGGCTTCACCGTCGCGGCCCTGCTTGCCAGCCTGATGCTGGTGCCGTTCTGGAACAGCCGGCCCAAGACCCTGAAGGTCCTCGACGGTCTCATCCCCTCCCCCACCCATGGCGGCCAGCCCCTCGGCACCCGTTCCTGACTTCACTCCCAAGGAGACACCCATGAACTACCAGCACCCCACCCAGCTGCAAGCCGCGATCCTCGACTGGGCCGGCACCGTGGTCGACTTCGGCTCCTTCGCGCCGACGCAGATCTTCGTCGAGGCCTTCGCCGAGTTCGGCGTCGCCGTGAGCCTGGAGGAAGCGCGCGGCCCGATGGGCATGGGCAAGTGGGACCACATCCGCACCCTGTGTGATATCCCCGCCATCGCCGAGCGCTACCGCGCCGCCTTCGGCCGCCTGCCCACGGACGACGACGTCACTGCGATCTACGAACGCTTCATGCCCCTGCAGATCGAGAAGATCGCCCTGCACTCGGCGCTGATCCCCGGTGCCCTGGAGGCCATCGCCAGCCTGCGCGGCAAGGGGCTGAAGATCGGCTCCTGCTCCGGCTATCCGGCGGCGGTGATGGCCAAGGTGGTGGAGCTGGCGGAGAAGAACGGCTACGTCGCCGACCATGTGGTGGCCACGGACGAAGTGCCCAACGGCCGTCCGCACCCGGCGCAGGCGCTGGCCAACGTCATCGCCCTGGGCATCAGCGACGTGGCCGCCTGCGTGAAGGTGGACGACACCTGGCCGGGCATCCTAGAAGGCCGCAGCGCCGGCATGTGGACGGTCGCCCTGACCTGCTCCGGCAACGCCCTGGGCCTGACCTGGGAGCAGTTCAAGGCCCTGCCCGCCGGCGAGCTGGACCAGGCACGCGCGCGCATCGCCCAGCAGTTCGAAGGCGCGCGCCCGCACTACCTGATCGACACCATCGCCGACCTGCCGCAGGTGATCGACGACATCAACGCGCGCCTCAAGCGCGGGGAAATGCCCCAGGGCGCATGACGAAACCCGAGGGGCACCCTGTAGGGCTGTAGGGGCGACTTCAGTCGCCAAGCAGACCGCAGGGCTGCCCCGACTCGGTGCCACAGACAGCGTCGCCTGGTGGATGGAAAGAGCGCCATCCACCCTTCACCCCAGTAAGCCCAGTGCCTGAACCAACCGCAGGCACCAACCGCAGGATGGCGCAGAGCGCAGCGAAACCCATCACCAGCGAGCCCCAGACAGGCCGCAGGGTCGCCATCACAGAGTGCTCCCCAGTAGCACCGCTTGGTGGATGAGAAGAGCGCCATCCACCCTTGTATCTCGACTAATACCTCCACAGGGGTAATAGTCCCCGACTGATCATCGGGGGAGGGGCTGGAAGTCGTATCCACCCTTAGGCCGCGAGCCTGCAACGTAGATAGTGCTC
>NZ_QKRU01000147.1:0-5218 GCF_003234055.1 Pseudomonas sp. 57B-090624 | reverse complement strand
GTGCGGGGAGCGGGTGGGGTCAGCCCGAGGCGTGGTGCAGCAGGTGGGCGATGCCCGCCTTGCCGTTGACGCCGAGCTTGTCGTAGATGCTGCGGATGTGATGGCGCACGGTGTTCGGCGCCAGGCCCAGGTCGCGGGCGATCTCCTTGTAGGTGCTGCCGCCGCCGAAGCGCTCGGCGACGTCGGCCTCGCGGGCGCTGAGCTGCGCCAGGGCGGTGCGCGGGCGGGCGCTGAGCAGGAGCAGGTGGCCCACTTCGGTGGCGTCCAGCTGCAGGTGCTGGCCGCGGTAGCCGGCGGCGCCGACCGCCTCGGGCAGGTGCGGGCCGCTCCAGCGTGGCCATTCCAGCAGCAGGCGCTCGACGAAACCGTGCTCGGCATAGTGCAGCGTGCCCTGGCGATCGCACACGGCGAGCGCCAGGGTGTTCGGCCCATCGAGAGCCTCGCGCAGGGCCACCAGGGCGCGGATCTGGTTGGCGCCCTCGGCGGCTGACAGGTGCGGCATCACCTGGTCGAGGAGGAAGCGTTCCTCTTCCTCGAAACGCGGCGCGTCCGGGCGGCGGTAGAGCGTCAGGTGCACGCTGAGCTGGGTCTGCGGGTCGATGTGGATCACGCAGAGGAATTCGCCGAAGCCGTGCTTGCGGCCCAGCCAGCGCAGCCCGGCAGGGGTGCCATCGGCCTGGCTGTCGACGATCACCGCGCGGCCCGGCCGGGACTGCACCAGGCCGATGGTGATGTCCTGCTCGCGGATCGACTGCCAGTCCTCGACATAGCTCGACGGCAGGCCGAATACCTGGGAACTGCGTTCTTCGGGCAGGTCGGCGACCATCGCCGCGTGTCCCCACCAGGCCTTGTCGAAAGCCAGCAACGCCTGCAGGCGCTGCAGGGCATGACGATGGAAACGGGCGAGAGGCTGTTCCTGGGCCAGGCGTTGCAGGTCCAGCACGCAGCCGTTGAAGGCGGCGAAACGACGGGGGGTGATGAGGTGTTCGTCGATCTGGCTCATGGGGATACCTCTCTGCGACTTTGTTGTTCTTGTCGGAGCCGGGAAGCGGCTCTCAGTCATCAGTGGGTGGCCGGTGTCGGGGTGACGGGGCAGGGCCTGGAGCGAGTATCGCCAAGGCGTGCGGAGGTCACCATCCTACAGATGCAGGATAGGCCGGCGACCCCCGCCGGCCCTGGCCTTGGGCGTTCAGCCGGGGGTGGCCGCGAGGGTCTCAGGGAGCGTCGCGCCGCCGTCCACCACCAGGGTCTGGCCGGTGATGTAGGACGCCTGGTCCGAGGCGAGGAACAGCATGGCGGCGGCGATGTCGCCAGGCTCCCCGAGGCGCCCCAGGGGCACGCCCCGGGCGATGGCGGCGGCGTGCCCGGCATCGCCCAGGTTGCCCATGGCCGGGGTGCGGATCATCCCCGGTTCCACACCGTTGACCCGGACGCCCTCGGGGGCCAGCTCCAGTGCCGCATTGCGGATGAAGCCATTGACCCCGGCCTTGGACGCCGCGTAGTGGGTCAGCCCCGGGTAGGCGACCCGGGGCCCGGTCACCGAGGAGGTGACCAGCATGCAGCCCCCGCCCTGGCGCCGGAACAGGGGCAGGGCGCCCTGGGTGAGCCAGAACAGCGCGCCGAGGTTCACCGCCAGGGTGCGCTCCAGCAATGTCGGGCCGATCTCCACCAGCGGCGCCAGCGGGAAGTAGCCGGCGTTATGCACCAGCACATCGAGCCGGGGCAGGCCGGCGAGCAACTGCAGGGTGGCGTCGCGGTCGGCGAGGTCGAGGGTGACGGCGCTCACGTCGCGGCCGCCATCGCGCAGCGATCGCGCCAGGGCTTCGGCCGGCACCTGCTGCAGGTCGGCGATCAGCACCCGCGCCCCGCAGGCGGCGAAGCCTTCGACGATGGCGCGGCCGATGCCCTGTGCGCCGCCGGTGACCAGCACGCTGCGCCCGGTGAAATCGAAGGCGTTCTTCATGGCGCGTCCCCCAGGCGTTCGTAGGCGAGGGTGGGCAGGTCGACGATGCTGGAGCCGCCGTCGGCCACCAGGGTGGCTCCGGTGAGGATGGCGGCCTCGTCGCTGATCAGGAAGCGGCACAGCGCGGCGATTTCCTCCGCCTGCGCCGGGCGGCGCAGCGGCACCTCGGCCGTGACCCGGGCGTAGGCGGCGTCGAGGCCCTCGCCGTAGTGCCGCATCAGCGGCTGCATCTCCTCGTCGGCCATGGGCGTGCGCACCCAGCCGGGGCATACGCAGTTGACCCGCACGCCTTGCGGCCCGTAGTCCCGTGCCAGGGAGCGGGTGAGGCCCAGCAGCGCATGCTTGGCGGTGGTATAGCCGCACACCTGCGGCCCCGCCGCCAGGGAGGCGATGGAGCCGAGCAGGACGATGCTGCCGCGCCGCTCCAGCAGCGCCGGCAGGCAGGCGCGGGCGCTGTGGAAGGCGGTGTCGAGGTTGCCGCGCAGGGCCGCCTGCCAGGCGTCGTCGCTGGTGTCGGTGGCACTGCCCAGGCCGTGGCCGCCGGCGCAGGCGAGCAGGGCGTCGATGCCGCCGAAGCGTGCGTGGATGGCGGCGACGAAGCCGGCCCAGTCGGCGCTGCTGGCGGCGTCGCCCACCAGTACCAGGCCGCCCGTCTCGGCGGCGACCCTCGCCAATGGCTCGCGCCGGCGGCCGACCAGCACCAGGTTGGCGCCTTCCGCCGCGAGGCGGCGGGCGCAGGCCTCACCGATGCCGGTGCCGGCCCCGGTGATCACCACCGTGCGCTCATGCATCGCCATGCACCGTGCGGTTGAGCACGTCGCAGTGGGAGGCGACGGGGAAGTTGGAGAGGGCGCCGAAATCGCCGTCGGCGTAGCCGAAGATCTTGCCGTCGCTGCGGTGGGCCTTGAGGTCGATCATCACCACGCCGAGGGTGGGCACGATCTTCTCGCGCCAGACGAACAGGTAGAGCTCATCGGCGATCTTGACGTAGTGGCAGCGGTCGGTGTCGCACAGGCCCTTCTCGACGCCCGCCAGGCACTGCCAGCTGTAGTAGTTCTCGTTGAGGTAGATGTGCTCGTAGACCTCGGTGGGGCTGTAGCGATAGCGGTTGCGCAGCCCCACCAGCTCGGCGCTCGGCGCGTGGGGGCAGGCGCCCGGCTGGAAGGGGCGATCGAGGGTGCCGTGGAAGAACTGCACCTCGACGCCGGTCAGGCTCTTGCCGGCCAGCGCGCGGCCATACAGGCCCTCGCGGGTGGCGGCGGCATCGGGCAGGCGGCCGAGCACGGCAGTGAAGGCGGCGGCACCGGTATCCAGCACCAGGCTCACCGACCACTGCTGGCCGAACTCCTCCTTGATGAAATCCACCAGGTAGATGCCCGGGCGCACCGAGGTGGCGCGATAGGGCGAACGACCACTGGAAGACCCGTCGGCCAGCGCCCAGTCCAGGTGCCCATCGGCGAACAGGTGCTCGATGCTCCAGCCGTTGTCGAACCGCAGGTCGAAGCGCCTGCCGTCGAGATCGGCCAGGTTGGGCAGGATGAACGCCTCGGGCGCAAAGCCTTCGGCCAGCGCGCCTACGGTGATCCAGTCGGATTGGGTGGTCATGGAACGGTCCTCGTTGTTGTCGATGAGGACTCAATGGTCGCCAGTTGGGGCGGGTGGGGGTATCAACCGGACGGATGAGGAGCAGCTGGAAGCTGGAAGCCGAAAGCTGGAAGACAAGAGCGGCGCCAGGTCCGCAGGATCGCTCTGGCTTCAAGCTTCAAGCTTCCAGCCGTCTTTCAAGCTGTCCCTTTAGGGACATACCCATCCCCAGCATTTGCCCCGACCATCGCCCCTGTCCATGACCCGCTCTTCAACCGGGGGGCTTGGTCGCCGCCGCGTGGCACCTGATCGGCATGGCCTGCCTCGCCTTCCGGTGTCGCCATCGCCTGGTGCCCTCGCCGGAGGACGCTTCACCGGCGCAGGCGGGTTCCCGCGCCGAGGCCTGCCCAGGGATCACCCCCGCCGGCCGTGGGCAGGAGCCGTCTCCTGCCCGCCACCCTTGCTGAACCCTTGAAACAGGAGGTGCCATGCTTTCCAACCAACCACGCCTGCACGGCAAGGTCGCGATCATCAGCGGGGGTGCCGGTGGCTGCGGCGAGGCGGCCAGCCGGCTGTTCGCCCGCGAGGGCGCGGCGGTCGCCATCATCGATCGCAACGCCGAGGCGGCCCGTGACCTGGCGGCGCAGATCGAGGCCGAGGGCGGGCGCGCCATCGGCCTGGGGGCCGACGTGTCCCGCGCCGACCAGGTGGACGCCGCGGTGGCGGCCAGCCTCGCCGCGCTGGGCCCGGCGGACGTGCTGTTCAACCACGCCGGCACGCTGATCGTGAAGCCCTTCCTGGAGGTGCAGGAAGAGGAGTGGGACTGGCTGATGGCGGTCAACGTCAAGAGCATGTTCCTGATGACCCGCGCCGTGCTGCCGCAGATGCTGGCCAGGGGCAAGGGCAGCATCGTCTGCACCTCGTCCATCTCCGCCCAGTACGCGACGCCTGGGGAGGTGGTCTACAACGCCACCAAGGGCGCCTGCCAGATGTTCGCCCGGGCCATCGCCGTGGAGTTCCGCGACCGAGGCATCCGTTGCAACGCGGTGGCGCCCGGCTTCATCCGCACCGCCCACGGCATGCGCGAGCTGCATGACCTGCAGGCCATGGGTGTCAGCGCCAGCGAGGCCGACATCGCCGCCCAGCAGGGCCGCCTGTGCGAGCCGGAGGAGGTGGCGCGAGCGGCGTTGTTCCTCGCCTCCGACGAGGCCTCCTTCGTCAGCGGCGCGCACCTGTTCGTCGATAACGGCTTTTCGTCCGTGTAGCAGGGAATGCAGCCGGACGAGCCCGATGCAGGTGACTGTGTCGGGCTTTTTCATTGGGGCGCAAGCGGCGGCGGTTATCAGGGGGTGAGGCGTTTGGGGTTGGGTTGTGGGAGCGGCTTCAGCCGCGAAAAGCATCGCGAATGAATTGGCTCTGTCTGCGTTAAGTGTTGCTAGAAGAATTGAGCCCAGCTGATTGCCAAGCTCTGGTGATGTTTCTGGTTTCGCCCCCCCGGGCGAGTCCCTTTTGACAATCGTCGGAATGCCGAACCACTCAAAAGGAACCAAAAGGGCTTGCCCCATCATCCGGCCCCGGCTTCGCCGGGGTTCCCTCACTCCATCGCCGTTACTCGCTACGCTCGCCCTTCGGGCCGCACTGAAGTGCGTTCGCCGCAAGCGTCGTCTGGGG
>NZ_QKRU01000146.1:0-5296 GCF_003234055.1 Pseudomonas sp. 57B-090624 | reverse complement strand
TTGCGATTGCTGAGCCAAGTTTAGGGTTTTCTCAAAACCCAAGCAGTATTGAACTGAAGAGTTTGATCATGGCTCAGATTGAACGCTGGCGGCAGGCCTAACACATGCAAGTCGAGCGGATGAGTGGAGCTTGCTCCATGATTCAGCGGCGGACGGGTGAGTAATGCCTAGGAATCTGCCTGGTAGTGGGGGACAACGTTTCGAAAGGAACGCTAATACCGCATACGTCCTACGGGAGAAAGCAGGGGACCTTCGGGCCTTGCGCTATCAGATGAGCCTAGGTCGGATTAGCTAGTTGGTGAGGTAACGGCTCACCAAGGCGACGATCCGTAACTGGTCTGAGAGGATGATCAGTCACACTGGAACTGAGACACGGTCCAGACTCCTACGGGAGGCAGCAGTGGGGAATATTGGACAATGGGCGAAAGCCTGATCCAGCCATGCCGCGTGTGTGAAGAAGGTCTTCGGATTGTAAAGCACTTTAAGTTGGGAGGAAGGGCAGTAAGTTAATACCTTGCTGTTTTGACGTTACCGACAGAATAAGCACCGGCTAACTTCGTGCCAGCAGCCGCGGTAATACGAAGGGTGCAAGCGTTAATCGGAATTACTGGGCGTAAAGCGCGCGTAGGTGGTTCAGCAAGTTGGATGTGAAAGCCCCGGGCTCAACCTGGGAACTGCATCCAAAACTACTGAGCTAGAGTACGGTAGAGGGTGGTGGAATTTCCTGTGTAGCGGTGAAATGCGTAGATATAGGAAGGAACACCAGTGGCGAAGGCGACCACCTGGACTGATACTGACACTGAGGTGCGAAAGCGTGGGGAGCAAACAGGATTAGATACCCTGGTAGTCCACGCCGTAAACGATGTCGACTAGCCGTTGGGATCCTTGAGATCTTAGTGGCGAAGCTAACGCGATAAGTCGACCGCCTGGGGAGTACGGCCGCAAGGTTAAAACTCAAATGAATTGACGGGGGCCCGCACAAGCGGTGGAGCATGTGGTTTAATTCGAAGCAACGCGAAGAACCTTACCTGGCCTTGACATGCTGAGAACTTTCCAGAGATGGATTGGTGCCTTCGGGAACTCAGACACAGGTGCTGCATGGCTGTCGTCAGCTCGTGTCGTGAGATGTTGGGTTAAGTCCCGTAACGAGCGCAACCCTTGTCCTTAGTTACCAGCACGTTATGGTGGGCACTCTAAGGAGACTGCCGGTGACAAACCGGAGGAAGGTGGGGATGACGTCAAGTCATCATGGCCCTTACGGCCAGGGCTACACACGTGCTACAATGGTCGGTACAAAGGGTTGCCAAGCCGCGAGGTGGAGCTAATCCCATAAAACCGATCGTAGTCCGGATCGCAGTCTGCAACTCGACTGCGTGAAGTCGGAATCGCTAGTAATCGTGAATCAGAATGTCACGGTGAATACGTTCCCGGGCCTTGTACACACCGCCCGTCACACCATGGGAGTGGGTTGCTCCAGAAGTAGCTAGTCTAACCGCAAGGGGGACGGTTACCACGGAGTGATTCATGACTGGGGTGAAGTCGTAACAAGGTAGCCGTAGGGGAACCTGCGGCTGGATCACCTCCTTAATCGAAGACATCAGCTTCTTCATAAGCTCCCACACGAATTGCTTGATTCACTTGCGAAAAGCGATTGGGTTGTTAGACCCGAGAGTAAGACGATTGGGTCTGTAGCTCAGTTGGTTAGAGCGCACCCCTGATAAGGGTGAGGTCGGCAGTTCGAATCTGCCCAGACCCACCAATTGTCATGGGCGTGGCAGGTCTTCGAGGGGCCATAGCTCAGCTGGGAGAGCGCCTGCTTTGCACGCAGGAGGTCAGGAGTTCGATCCTCCTTGGCTCCACCATCCACTCTGCAATCGCTGAAAGCTCAGAAATGAGTGCCTTGAGAATGGCATTGATTTCTGGTCTTTGCGCCAGAACTGTTCTTTAAAAATTTGGGTATGTGATAGAAGTAGACTGATTAATCTCTTTCACTGGTGATTAATCAAGTCAAGGTAAAATTTGCGAGTTCAAGCGCGAATTTTCGGCGAATGTCGTCTTCACGTTAGAGACAATAACCAGATTGCTTGGGGTTATATGGTCAAGTGAAGAAGCGCATACGGTGGATGCCTTGGCAGTCAGAGGCGATGAAAGACGTGGTAGCCTGCGATAAGCTTCGGGGAGTCGGCAAACAGACTTTGATCCGGAGATCTCTGAATGGGGGAACCCACCTAGGATAACCTAGGTATCTTGTACTGAATCCATAGGTGCAAGAGGCGAACCAGGGGAACTGAAACATCTAAGTACCCTGAGGAAAAGAAATCAACCGAGATTCCCTTAGTAGTGGCGAGCGAACGGGGACTAGCCCTTAAGCTTCTTTGATTTTAGCGGAACGCTCTGGAAAGTGCGGCCATAGTGGGTGATAGCCCTGTACGCGAAAGGATCTTAGAAGTGAAATCGAGTAGGACGGAGCACGAGAAACTTTGTCTGAATATGGGGGGACCATCCTCCAAGGCTAAATACTACTGACTGACCGATAGTGAACCAGTACCGTGAGGGAAAGGCGAAAAGAACCCCGGAGAGGGGAGTGAAATAGAACCTGAAACCGTATGCGTACAAGCAGTGGGAGCCCACTTTGTTGGGTGACTGCGTACCTTTTGTATAATGGGTCAGCGACTTATTTTCAGTGGCGAGCTTAACCGAATAGGGGAGGCGTAGCGAAAGCGAGTCTTAATAGGGCGTCTAGTCGCTGGGAATAGACCCGAAACCGGGCGATCTATCCATGGGCAGGTTGAAGGTTAGGTAACACTGACTGGAGGACCGAACCGACTACCGTTGAAAAGTTAGCGGATGACCTGTGGATCGGAGTGAAAGGCTAATCAAGCTCGGAGATAGCTGGTTCTCCTCGAAAGCTATTTAGGTAGCGCCTCATGTATCACTGTAGGGGGTAGAGCACTGTTTCGGCTAGGGGGTCATCCCGACTTACCAAACCGATGCAAACTCCGAATACCTACAAGTGCCGAGCATGGGAGACACACGGCGGGTGCTAACGTCCGTCGTGAAAAGGGAAACAACCCAGACCGTCAGCTAAGGTCCCAAAGTTATGGTTAAGTGGGAAACGATGTGGGAAGGCTTAGACAGCTAGGAGGTTGGCTTAGAAGCAGCCACCCTTTAAAGAAAGCGTAATAGCTCACTAGTCGAGTCGGCCTGCGCGGAAGATGTAACGGGGCTCAAACCATACACCGAAGCTACGGGTATCACGTAAGTGATGCGGTAGAGGAGCGTTCTGTAAGCCTGTGAAGGTGAGTTGAGAAGCTTGCTGGAGGTATCAGAAGTGCGAATGCTGACATGAGTAACGACAATGCGAGTGAAAAACTCGCACGCCGAAAGACCAAGGGTTCCTGCGCAACGTTAATCGACGCAGGGTTAGTCGGTCCCTAAGGCGAGGCTGAAGAGCGTAGTCGATGGGAAACAGGTTAATATTCCTGTACTTCTAGTTACTGCGATGGAGGGACGGAGAAGGCTAGGCCAGCTTGGCGTTGGTTGTCCAAGTTTAAGGTGGTAGGCAGAGTGCTTAGGTAAATCCGGGCGCTTAATGCTGAGAGCTGATGACGAGTCGTCTTTTAGACGATGAAGTGGTTGATGCCATGCTTCCAGGAAAAGCTTCTAAGCTTCAGGTAACTAGGAACCGTACCCCAAACCGACACAGGTGGTTGGGTAGAGAATACCAAGGCGCTTGAGAGAACTCGGGTGAAGGAACTAGGCAAAATGGCACCGTAACTTCGGGAGAAGGTGCGCCGGTGAGGGTGAAGGACTTGCTCCGTAAGCCCATGCCGGTCGAAGATACCAGGCCGCTGCGACTGTTTATTAAAAACACAGCACTCTGCAAACACGAAAGTGGACGTATAGGGTGTGACGCCTGCCCGGTGCCGGAAGGTTAATTGATGGGGTTAGCGCAAGCGAAGCTCTTGATCGAAGCCCCGGTAAACGGCGGCCGTAACTATAACGGTCCTAAGGTAGCGAAATTCCTTGTCGGGTAAGTTCCGACCTGCACGAATGGCGTAACGATGGCGGCGCTGTCTCCACCCGAGACTCAGTGAAATTGAAATCGCTGTGAAGATGCAGTGTATCCGCGGCTAGACGGAAAGACCCCGTGAACCTTTACTGTAGCTTTGCACTGGACTTTGAGCCTGCTTGTGTAGGATAGGTGGGAGGCTTTGAAGCGTGGACGCCAGTCTGCGTGGAGCCATCCTTGAAATACCACCCTGGCATGCTTGAGGTTCTAACTCTGGTCCGTCATCCGGATCGAGGACAGTGTATGGTGGGCAGTTTGACTGGGGCGGTCTCCTCCTAAAGAGTAACGGAGGAGTACGAAGGTGCGCTCAGACCGGTCGGAAATCGGTCGTAGAGTATAAAGGCAAAAGCGCGCTTGACTGCGAGACAGACACGTCGAGCAGGTACGAAAGTAGGTCTTAGTGATCCGGTGGTTCTGTATGGAAGGGCCATCGCTCAACGGATAAAAGGTACTCCGGGGATAACAGGCTGATACCGCCCAAGAGTTCATATCGACGGCGGTGTTTGGCACCTCGATGTCGGCTCATCACATCCTGGGGCTGAAGCCGGTCCCAAGGGTATGGCTGTTCGCCATTTAAAGTGGTACGCGAGCTGGGTTTAGAACGTCGTGAGACAGTTCGGTCCCTATCTGCCGTGGACGTTTGAGATTTGAGAGGGGCTGCTCCTAGTACGAGAGGACCGGAGTGGACGAACCTCTGGTGTTCCGGTTGTCACGCCAGTGGCATTGCCGGGTAGCTACGTTCGGAAGAGATAACCGCTGAAAGCATCTAAGCGGGAAACTCGCCTCAAGATGAGATCTCACTGGAGCCTTGAGCTCCCTGAAGGGCCGTCGAAGACTACGACGTTGATAGGTTGGGTGTGTAAGCGCTGTGAGGCGTTGAGCTAACCAATACTAATTGCCCGTGAGGCTTGACCATATAACACCCAAACAATCTGACGATTGTTGTTATAAGGTGAAGTCGACTTAGCCGAAAATTGGCCAGAACTTGCAAAGCCTTATCACATACCCATTCGGGGTCGCGTCCCAGACGATACCCCAACCGAATTGCTTGACGACCATAGAGCGTTGGAACCACCTGATCCCATCCCGAACTCAGTAGTGAAACGATGCATCGCCGATGGTAGTGTGGAGTTTCTCCATGTGAGAGTAGGTCATCGTCAAGCACCTATACCAAACCCCCGATCTTCGACAGAAGGTCGGGGGTTTGACTTTGTGCCGCAGAAA
>NZ_QKRU01000145.1:0-5857 GCF_003234055.1 Pseudomonas sp. 57B-090624 | reverse complement strand
GGGAAGGGGGCAGGGGGCTTCGATCCACCCTCATCCCCGCGAACGCGGGGGCCATTGAACGGCCAGCACTGCCGTTGCTCGGCGGCACCGGCAGCCACGTCCATGCACCGTCCGGCCGGCCGCCGGCTTTCGGCGAACGCTGCCGTATAACTGTCGTCACAGCTATGCGACAATCCGCGCGCTTTTTCACATGAACCCCGCTTTCATCGCCAGGCAGCACGGGCTCCAGGCCCGGGCGCTGCTCCTGCGCTGTGCCCAACGGGTCGGCCATGACGCCGGCCGGCGGGCCTTGCGAACGCTCCAGACGGGTATCCGACCGGTACCCGGCGACATTCGAAAGCTGCACACATCTGACAGGTAGCCCCCTTGATCTCCACCGCCAACATCACCATGCAGTTCGGCCCCAAGCCGCTGTTCGAGAACGTTTCCGTCAAGTTCGGCAACGGCAACCGCTACGGCCTGATCGGCGCCAACGGCTGCGGCAAGTCGACCTTCATGAAGATCCTCGGCGGTGATCTGGAGCCTTCCGGCGGCCAGGTGATGCTGGAGCCGAACGTACGCCTGGGCAAACTGCGCCAGGACCAGTTCGCCTATGAGAACTTCAGCGTCATCGACACCGTGATCATGGGCCACGAGGAACTGTGGCGGGTGAAGGCCGAGCGCGACCGCATCTACTCCCTACCGGAGATGAGCGAGGAAGACGGCATGGCCGTGGCTGAGCTTGAGACCGAGTTCGCCGAGATGGACGGCTACACCGCCGAATCCCGTGCCGGCGAACTGCTGCTCGGCCTGGGCATCCCGCTGGCCCAGCACTTCGGCCCGATGAGCGAAGTGGCGCCCGGCTGGAAACTGCGCGTGCTGCTGGCCCAGGCGCTGTTCTCGGACCCGGAAGTGCTGCTGCTGGACGAGCCGACCAACCACCTGGACATCAACACCATCCGCTGGCTGGAAAACGTCCTCACGGCGCGTAACAGCACCATGATCATCATTTCCCACGACCGTCACTTCCTCAACAGCGTGTGCACCCACATGGCTGACCTGGATTACGGCGAGCTGCGCCTGTTCCCGGGCAACTACGACGAGTACATGACCGCGGCGACCCAGTCGCGCGAGCAACTCCTGGCCGACAACGCCAAGAAGAAGGCGCAGATCGCCGAGCTGCAGACCTTCGTCAGCCGCTTCTCCGCCAACGCCTCGAAAGCCAAGCAGGCCACCTCCCGCGCCAAGCAGATCGACAAGATCCAGCTGGCCGAGGTCAAGCCGTCCAGCCGCGTCAGCCCCTTCATCCGCTTCGAGCAGCACAAGAAGCTGCACCGCCAGGCGGTCACCGTGGAGAAGCTGGCCAAGGGCTTCGAAGGCAAGCAGCTGTTCAAGGGCCTGGACCTGCAGATCGAGGCGGGCGAGCGCGTCGCCATCATCGGCCCCAACGGCATCGGCAAGACCACCCTGCTGCGCACCCTGGTGGGCGAGATGACCCCGGACGCCGGCAGCGTGAAATGGACCGAGAGCGCCGAACTCGGCTACTACGCCCAGGACCACGCCCATGACTTCGAAGACGACGTCACCCTGTTCGACTGGATGGGCCAGTGGACCCAGGGCGGCGAGCAGCTGGTGCGCGGCACCCTCGGCCGCATGCTGTTCTCCAACGACGAGATCCTCAAGTCGGTGAAGGTGATCTCCGGTGGCGAGCAGGGCCGCATGCTGTTCGGCAAGCTGATCCTGAAGAAGCCCAACGTGCTGGTCATGGACGAACCCACCAACCACCTGGACATGGAGTCCATCGAGGCGCTCAACCTGGCGCTGGAGAACTACCCGGGCACGCTGATCTTCGTCAGCCACGACCGCGAGTTCGTCGGCTCCCTGGCCACCCGCATCATCGAGCTCTCGGAGAACGGCGTGACCGACTTCAGCGGCACCTACGACGACTACCTGCGCAGCCAGGGCGTGATCGTCTGACGCGCCCCCCCGGCGCCCCGAGAAAGCCCCGCCGATGCGGGGCTTTTTTCTGCCTGCGGGCCGCCCGGCCGGGGCCGCCGAACTTGATCGGGCGGACGGGATGCCGGAAAGTACGACCCCCGGCCGACCCTGCCCCGCGACGGGTCGGCACCCTCGAACCGACCGGCGCACGCCGCAAACCCCGTGAGGAAAGCATGCACAAAGCGCTCGCGATACTTCTCCTGGCCTCCCCCCTGGCCTTCGCCGATTCCGCCCAGCCCCGCCACGACTGCAACAAGCCCGAGGTGCCCAAGCAGTTCCGCGACGAAGCGCACCGCGACCAGTTCAGCCGCGACGTGGACAGCTACAGCAAGTGCATCAGCGCCTTCGTCACCGAGCAGAACGAAGCCGTGCGCAAGCACCGCGAGGCCGCGCTGAAGGCCACCGAGGAATGGAACGCCTTCGCCAACTCGATGAAGTGAGGCGGTGGATGCGAAAAGCCCGGCCAGGTGCCGGGCTTTTTCGTTTCAGGCGGGGCGGGCAGGGGCTCAGTCCCTGAAGAACACCTGCACCAGGTGGTAGCCGAACTGGCTCTTCACCGGGCCGTGGATGGTGCGCACCGGCTTCTTGAAGATCACCTGGTCGATCACCCGCACCATCTGCCCGGGGCGCACCTCGCCCAGGTCGCCGCCGCGCTTGCCGGAAGGGCAGATGGAATGCTTCTTCGCCAGCACGGCGAAGTCCTCGCCCTTGGCCAGGCGCTGCTTGATCTGTTCGGCTTCCGCCTCGGTCTTGACCAGGATGTGGCGGGCAAGGGCCTTGGCCATGGGATTTCCTCGTGGTTTGTGGAGCCGTTCATTGTGCCAGCGCGCGGTGCGCCCATACAGTTCATCGGTTGCGCGCTCGCGCGCAGGAAGCCGGGCGAAATTCGCCTACCGTTATTCGAAATGCCCTTTGGACGTTCGCCCCATGGATCTCCCCTCGATGCTCAAGGTCCTGGCCTCCCAGGATGGCTCGGACCTTTATCTCTCCACCGGTGCGCCGCCCTGTGCCAAGTTCAACGGCGTACTCAAGCCGCTGGGCACCGACCCGCTCAAGCCGGGCGACGTGGCGCGCATCGCCGAATCGATCATGGACCCGGAGCAGCGCGGCGAATTCGACCGCGAGCTGGAGATGAACCTGGCCATCTCCCTGCCCAACATCGGCCGCTTCCGCATCAACATCTTCAAGCAACGCAACGAGGTCTCCATCGTCGCGCGCAACATCAAGCTGGATATCCCCAAGTTCGAGGACCTCAAGCTCCCCGAGGTGCTGCTCAAGGTGGTGATGGAAAAGCGCGGCCTGGTGCTCTTCGTCGGTGGCACCGGCTCCGGCAAGTCCACCTCCCTGGCCGCGCTGATCGACTACCGCAACCGCAACAGCGGCGGGCACATCATCACCATCGAGGACCCGGTGGAGTACGTGCACCGGCACAAGAAATCCATCATCAACCAGCGTGAGGTGGGGGTGGACACCCGCAGCTTCCACGCCGCCCTGAAGAACACCCTGCGCCAGGCGCCGGACGTGATCCTGATCGGCGAGATCCGCGACCGCGAGACCATGGAACACGCCCTGGCCTTCGCCGACACCGGTCACCTGGCCATCTCCACCCTGCATGCCAACAACGCCAACCAGGCGCTGGACCGCATCATCAACTTCTTCCCCGAGGAGCGCCGGCCGCAGCTGCTCAACGACCTGGGCAACAACCTCAAGGCCTTCGTTTCCCAGCGCCTGGTGCGCACCTCCGACGGCAAGCGCCGCGCGGCGGTGGAAGTGCTGCTGGGCACCGCCACCATCAGCGACCTGATCAAGCGCGGCGACTTCAGCTCGATCAAGGAAATCATGGAGAAATCCAAGGCCCTGGGCATGCAGACCTTCGACCAGGCGCTGTTCGACCTGGTGATCGAGGGCTCGATCCAGGAAGAGGAAGCGATCAAGAACGCCGACTCGGCCAACAACCTGCGCTTGAAGCTCAAGCTGCACCGCGACGGCCCCGGCACCCGGCCCGCCGCCGCTGCACCCACCCCGCCGCCCGCACCGACGCCCCAGGCCACGCCGACCCAGGATGCCGCCAGCTGGGGCCTGGAGCTCAAGCTCGAAGACCTGCCCGAGGACGAGCCGCCACCGGAAGACCCGGGCAAGCACTACTGAACCTGCCGCCAGCGCGTAGGGCGGGTGAAACCCGCGCTGCACCTCAACAATCGTGTCGGGTTGCACCCGACCTACGGAGCCTGTCGTTCCAGCAGCGGCTGGGCATCCTTCAGATACCGCGCCTGGATGCGCCTGAGGCTGCCGTCCGCACGCAGGGCGTCGATGGCCTTGCGCAGGTCGTCCACCAGCTGCGGGTCGCAGGCCAGGGAGCAGGCGAGGTAGAGGTCGGTGGCCGCCAGGGGCGGGCTCATGCGCAGGCGCTGGTGCGAGACCTTGGGCCAGATGTAGAGCGCCTCGGGGACGCCGGTGAACCAGGCGTCGATGCGCCCCATCTCCAGCAGCTGCGCAGGCTTGTCGCCCAGCACCAGGGAGCGTATCTGCCCGCTGTCGAAGCCTTCGCGGCGGAGGATCTCGTTCTGCGCGGTGCCCAGGCCGACGCCGATCTGGCGGTAGCGGGCGCGGGCTTCGGCGAAATCCTTGACCGGCTCGTCGAGGCTGAAGAAGGCTCGTTGCAACTCCATGATCGGTGCGATCCAGGTGTAGGAGGCCTCGCGATCCGGCGTGCGCGACAGCGGGATGACGAGGATGTCGCGGCCTTCTATGGTGCGCTTCTGCGCCCGTGCCCAGGGCGCGACGAGGATGCGTACCTGGTAGCCGGCGCGCTTGAGCGCCAGCAGGGTGGCGTCGCCGACGATGCCGTGGCTGTTGCCGGCCTCCAGCATCGTCAATGGGGGCGCATCGGGCAGGTACAGGTCGACCTTCAGCGGCCGGGCGGAAGCCTGGAGGGCACAGCAGAGCAGGGCGGCGAGGCACAGGGTTCTGGCGAGCACGGCAGGGTCCGTTTCAGGGCGACGCCTGGAGTATAGGAGAGGCCGTCGCCGGCTCGGGGCGGCCTGCCGGAGGGGTCACTCCACCTTCTCGTAGCCGGCCAGGGCCTGGGTCACGCTGGCGTCGTCCTTGTAGCGCTGGCGCAGGGCGTCGAGCTGGGCGTCGATGCCGGTGCACAGCTCCTCCACCGCCTGGGCGAGCTCCTTGGCCCGCTCTGCGTCGTAGGGTTCCTCGCCGAGGAAGTGTTCGCAGTTGGCGTAGCGGTCGGCGAATGCGGTCACGTCCTCGGGCTGGCCGCTGGCGGCCGGTTCGGGCTGGTCGTCGCCTTCACTGCGCGAGGGGGCGGCGTCCAGGCGGTTTTCATCCACCCAGCCGCTGAAGTCCTCGCCCTTGGCGTTGATGTACATCACCTGCATCCAGCCGTTCTCGGCGGCGTAGATGGTCACCCCGTCGCCGGGGATGATGAACAGCCCGGGGATGGCGCAGGCCTTGTCCGGTGCGCTGTGAAAGTGCAGCCGGCCTTCGCCCTTCACCGTGCCCCACCAGGGCGGATGGAAGCCCACGGCCTCGTTGGCCTTGGCGGCCAGGGCTTCGCAGTCGGCGCTGGCGGTCGGCTGGTCCTCCAGCCATTGCACGTCCTGCATCAGCAGCGGGGCGTAGTGGAAGGCGGTCTCGGCGGAGAACAGGTGGCCGGCGAGGGTCACCTGCTGCCCCAGGTGCGGTTCGAGCTTCTTGTAGCCGGCCTCGTCCAGCACCAGTTGCACCAGGCGCACGTCCTGCTCGGCGCCCATGTCCGTCTCGTAATCGTTGCCCTTCACGCAGGCGGGCTCGGCCAGCACCAGGTAGAAGCCGGTGCGCGCCTGCGTGAAGGGCAACGATTACGAGACGGACATGGGCGCCGAGC
>NZ_QKRU01000144.1:0-5885 GCF_003234055.1 Pseudomonas sp. 57B-090624 | reverse complement strand
CCGCACCGGCTGATCCAGCTGGGGCGGGTAGGGCGGGTGAATATCGTGCTGGCCTGACATGGATGACGCGTATCTCTCGGTGGTGCGCGGCACTGGCGAGGCCGCGCCCTTGTTGTACCAGTTGCGGGGCCTGTGGAGGAACGGGCAATCGTCGCCTGGACGTGATTTTTCGCTCTGCGGCCGTCGCTGTTGCTGCCGGGTCAGCTAAACACGGCCCTGACCCCTGGATAAAGGAATGAATGGCGATGCCCTGATAACCAGGGTGCATAAGCGAAACAGGCAACTGTTGCTGGGCGAACAGGCGATCAGCAGGCTGTCGCTGCAGCGACAGTTGAATGGCGGGGAGGAGGGCGCGAAGCCCTGTGGAGCGGGCTGCGGGCCCGCTGGCACGAGTGATGCAATATTCCTTGCAGAAAGCGAAAGCGCAGCCGGACCTTACTCGAAAGAATAAGCAGGGCGCGCCCAGCCACCCATCCAGCGGCAAGGAGCGACACCATGCACACCTTCACCTCGCGGGCCCGCACGCCCGGCAAACTGGCCCGCTTGTTCGGCCTGCTCGGCGCCTCGGCGGCCCTCGTCTTCGGCACGTCCGCCGCGCAGGCCGAAGCGTTGCCCAAGGAGCTGCGCCTCGACTACGCCTACTACTCGCCCACCAGCCTGGTGCTCAAGCACTTCGGCTGGCTGGAGCAGGAAGTGGGGGCCGGCACGAAAGTCAGCTGGGTGCTGAGCCAGGGCAGCAACCGCTCGCTGGAATACCTCAACGGCGGCAGCATCGACTTCGCCTCCACCGCCGGCCTCGCCGCCGTGCTCAGCCGCGCCAACGGCAGCCCGATCAAGACGGTGTATATCGCCAGCCGCCCGGAATGGACCGCGCTGGCCGTGCGCAAGGACTCGCCCATCCAGAGCGTCGCCGACCTCAAGGGCAAGAAGATCGCCGCCACCAAGGGCACCGACCCCTACCTGTTCACCCTGCGCAGCCTGGAGCAGGCCGGTCTGAGCAAGGACGACGTCGAGCTGGTGCACCTGCAGCACCCGGACGGCCGCGTGGCCCTGGAGAAGGGCGACGTCGACGCCTGGGCGGGCCTCGACCCGCACCTGGCCGCGAGCCAGGTCCAGGCCGGCTCGCGCATCCTCTACCGCAACGTCGCCTTCAACAGCTACGGCGTGCTCAACGTCACCGAGCGCTTCGCCAAGGAGCACCCGCAGGCCATCGCCACCGTGCTCGGTGCCTACGAGAAGGCGCGCAAATGGGCCCGCGAGAACCCCGAGGAGCTGGCCCAGCTGCTGGCCAGGGAATCCGGCCTGCCGCTGGAGGTGGCGCGCCTGCAACTGTCGCGCACCGATTTCTCCAATGCCCAGCCGGGCCCGGAGCACATCGCCGCGCTCAAGGCCGCCGCGCCGATCCTGGTGACCGAGGAACTGGTGCGCCGTGGCGTGCAGGTCGAGCAGGTGGTGGACCAGCTGATCGACCCGGCCTTCAGCGCACAGGCCATCGCCAGGCAGTGATCCGCACGTCCGCCGGGGCGCGTCCGCGCGGCCCCGGCATGGGCGCCTGCGGGACCACCCCGGCGCCGGGAGCAGAAACATGAACAGCAAGAGCAAGACCCTGCCGGCGAGCCCCGTCGGCACCTGGAAACCGACCTTCTCCGGCGTTGCCTTGCGGCGCCGCCTCAAGGGCCTGGCGATCCCGCTGCTGGCCCTCGCCCTGCTGGAAGTGCTGGTGCGCATCGGCTGGGTGCCGTCCTACCAGATGCCCGCGCCCAGCGAGATCGTCCTCACCCTGCGCGACCTCGCCGGCGGCGCCCTCTGGACCCATATCGGCGTCAGCCTGGCGCGGGTGGCGGCGGGCTTCGCCATCGGCGCGGTGCTGGCCCTGGGCGTCGCCGCCTGGGTCGGCCTGAGCCGCGAGGCCGAGGCCTACCTCGAACCCACCTTCGCCGCCCTGCGCGCCATTCCCAGCCTGGCCTGGGTGCCCTTGCTGCTGCTCTGGCTGGGCATCGACGAAACATCCAAGGTGGTGCTGATCGCCATCGGCGCCTTCTTCCCGGTCTACCTCAACGGCGTGGCGGCGATCCGCAATATCGACCGCAAGCTGGTGGAGGTGGGACAGATGTACGGCTTCGGCCCGTCGCGCCTGGCGCGACGCATCCTCCTGCCGGCAGCGCTGCCGGGGCTGTTCACCGGCCTGCGCAGCGGTCTCAGCCTGGCGTGGATGTTCCTCGTCGCCGCCGAACTGATCGCCGCCACCAAGGGCCTGGGCTACCTGCTCACCGACGGTCGTGAAACCTCGCGGCCTGACCTGGTGCTGGCTTCGATCATCGTCCTGGCGCTGCTGGGCAAGCTCAGCGACGGCCTGCTGGCCGCGCTGGAAACACGGCTGCTGGCCTGGCGCGACGCCTTCGCCGGCCAGGGCGGGGAGGGGTGAACATGGGTGAGGCATTGCTGGATATCCAGGTCGAGCGCAAGCAGTTCGCCGGCCATACCGTGCTGCAGAACGTGCACCTGACGCTGCGTGAGCGCGAGGTGGTGAGCCTGCTCGGCCCCAGCGGCTGCGGCAAGAGCACCCTGCTGCGCATCGTCGCCGGGCTGGAGCGCGACTACCTCGGCCGCACCCTGCGTGGCGAGGGTGAGGTGGCCTTCGTGTTCCAGGAGCCGAGGCTGATGCCCTGGCTGACCGTGGCGCAGAACATCGGCTTCGCCGACGACAGCGGCTATGACCGCGAGCGCGTGGCGCGGCTGATCCGCGAGGTGGGCCTGGAGGGCTTCGCCGACGCGTTGCCCAAGCAGCTTTCCGGCGGCATGGCGCAACGCGTGGCCATCGCCCGCGGGCTCTATTCGCAACCCCGCGTGCTGCTGCTGGACGAACCCTTCAGCGCCGTGGACGCCTTCACCCGCATGAAGCTGCAGGACCTCTTGCTGCAACTGGCCGAGCGCCATGCCATCGCCCTGCTGCTGGTGACCCACGACATCGACGAGGCCCTGTACCTGGGCGACCGCGTGCTGGTGATGGGCGCCCGCCCGGGCAACGTGCGCCAGGAGCTGGCCGTACCCCTGCCGCGCCCCCGCGACCGGCGCGATCCGGAGCTGGCGCGGCTCAAGGCCGAGGCGCTGACCGAGCTGCATCTGGCGCATGTGATCTGAGGGGCGGATGTAGGGTGGATGACGCTCTTTTCATCCACCAGACGGGCTCACCGGCGGGCATGGGATTTCCATCGCGGGTTTCACCGGCCCTACGTCGAGAGCAGGCGGGCGACCACTGTGTGGAAACGGGCTCCGTAATGGTGGATGGGTGAAGCGCCATCCACCCTACGCAGCGGTCACGTCCATACGCTGGCACATGTGATCTGAGGGCGGGTGGATGACGCTCTTTCCATCCACCAAACGGGCTCACCGGCGGGCATGGGATTTCCATCGCGGGTTTCACCGGCCTTAGGTCGAGAGCAGGCGGGCGACCACTCTGTGGAAACGGGCTCCGTAAGGGTGGATGGGTGAAGCGTCATCCACCCTACGCGGTGGTCATGCTCACTTGCCCGTCAAACCGTCAACTGCACCACCCGCTCGCCATCGATGCGGGCGTCGTTGCCGCGGCGGTTGACCACCAGTTCGCCGATGGCGATCAGGCGGCTGCGGGTGACGTTGCGGCTGAGGCCGAGCAGGTTGGCGGTGTGCACCTGGTTGCAGTGGCAGTGGCGGTAGGCGGCGCGCAGCAGGGCGTCCTCGACCTTCTGGTGCAGGTCGCCGCCCTGTTCCTCGAACAGGCGCTGGAAGGCGTGGAGCATCTGCGCCTCGGCCGAGCCGTCGTGGCCGCGGGGTTCTTCCGGGCGGTCGATGCGCAGGTTGGAGAGGTGCAGGTCGTCGGCCTGGATCACGCCGTCGCGGCAGATCAGCAGGGTGTGGTGGATGACGTTCTCCAGCTCGCGGATGTTGCCGGGCCAGGAGTAGGTGCGCAGCTTGTGCTCGGCCTCGGGGCTGAGCTCGCTCTGACCGTAGCCCAGGCGGCGGCTGTATTCGCCGATGAAGTGGCGGGTGAGCGGCAGGATGTCGCCGGGGCGCTCGCGCAGCGGCGAGAGCTCCAGGCTGACGACGTTGAGGCGGTAGTAGAGGTCTTCGCGGAAGTGCCCGGCGTTGATCGCCTTCTCCAGCTGCACGTTGGTGGCGGCGAGCACGCGCACATCGATGGGGATCGGCGTACGCGAGCCCAGGCGCACCACTTCGCGCTCCTGCAGCACCCGCAGCAGTTTCACCTGGATGGGCATGGGCAGGTCGCCGATCTCGTCGAGGAACAATGTTCCGCCGTTGGCCGCTTCGAACCAGCCGGCCTTGGCCGCCAGGGCGCCGGTGAAGGCACCTTTCTCGTGGCCGAACAGCTCGGCCTCCACCAGCGACTCGGAAAAGGCCCCGCAGTTGACCGCCACGAAGGGGCCGTCGCGGCGCGCGCTGAGGTTGTGGATGTGGCGGGCCACCAGTTCCTTGCCGGTGCCGGTCTCGCCGATCACCAGCACGCTGGCCTCGCTCGGCGCCACCTGCTGCAGGTGTTCGAGCAGGGCCTGGGATTTCGGGTCCTCGAACACCTGGGCGGTGGCACGCACCGAGGTGGCCAGGGCCGGGGAAGGGGGCAGGGTGAGCAGGCCGGAGCCGTTCGGACGGGGTGCTTTCATGAGTAGAAGGTCGGCTGTGGCAGGTTCTGGTTCAGGGCCCAGTCGCCCAGCTCGCGGACCTTGTAGTCCACCGGGTCGTGCAGGGTCTGGGTGCGCAGGTTGCGCCAGTAGCGGTCCAGGCGCAGGGCGGCGTGGGTGGAGCGGGCGCCGGTGACCTCGAACATGCGGTTGCACAGGTCCAGGCCGTTGCGCGTGGTGGCGACCTTGGCGGTGGCGATGGCCAGGGCCAGTTCGCCGCGCTGCGCCTCGCCCAGGGCGGTGCCCTGGTTCCAGGCGGCGTCCAGCAGCTGGTTGGCGCGCTGGATCAGCGCGCGGGCGCTTTCCAGGCCGACCCAGAAGTCGCCGTAGCGGGCCAGCACGTAGGGGTCCTCGCCTGCGCTCTCGACACCGGAGCGGAACCAGGGGCGGGCTTCGCGCAGGGTGTAGGCGCGGGCTTCCTCGAAGGCGCCTTCGGCGATGCCGAGGAAGATGTTGCTGAAGATCAGCTGGGCGATCAGCGGGCGCAGGCAGGCGAAGGGCGTGCTCAGCGGGCCGGGCTCCAGCAGCAGTTCGTTCTCCTCCACCCGCACCCGTTCGAAGGTGGCGCTGCCGCTGTCGGTCTGGCGCTGGCCCATGTTGTCCCAGTCCTCGGCCAGGCTGATGCCGCTGCGGGCGGTGGGGATGGCGGCGATCAGCAGCTTGCCGCTCTCTTCGTCGAGGCCGGAGGCGATCAGCATCTGCGAATCCAGGGCGCCGGAGCAGAAGCTCTTCTTGCCGGAGAACTCGCGGTAGCCGTTGAAGCGCCGCACCGTGGTGCGGGTGTCCAGCGGGTTGAGGGCATTGCCCCAGAACCAGCGGTTGCGCGCGGTGAGTTCGAACCAGGGCTGCCACTGCTCGGGGCGCGAGAACAGGCGCACGGTGGCCAGCATCAGGTGCTGGAAGGCGAAGACGTGGGCGATGGAGCTGTCGACGCGGGCGAACTCGCGGACCACGGCGAGGGTGGTCTGCCAGTCGGCGCCGAGGCCGCCGTATTCGCCGGGGATCACCAGCGACAGCAGGCCGCTCTGGCGGATGGCGTCGCGCTCGGCCTTGGGGGTGCCGCCCTGGGCGTCGCGTTCGGCGGCGCTGAGAGCGAAGCCTGTGGCCAGCTCGCGGGCGATCTGCAGCGGCGTGGGGGTGGCGAGATGCTGAGGGGCATTCACGCTCGGGTCCTCTTCGGGTGGGGGCTTGTCGGGTGCGCCCCTCCGC
>NZ_QKRU01000143.1:0-5919 GCF_003234055.1 Pseudomonas sp. 57B-090624 | reverse complement strand
GCGGTGGCGGCTTGACCGCGAGCTCCTCCACCACGGGGGGCGGCGGCTCGACGACCGGAGGCGGTGGCGGCTCGGGCGGCGGCGGTTCCACCACGGGCGGTGCCGGCGTGGTGAATTCGATGGTCATGGGCGGAATCTCGGGCGGTACCTCGGGCAGCGCCGGAGTGGGCTTGTTGCTTACCCAGTAGAGAACGCCGGCATGCAGCACCAGGGCGAAGGCGCCCAGCAACAGCGCTTCGCGACGACCGAGCACACGACCGTCGCGGCCCTTGAAGCGCGACGCGCCGAGGGCATGGCGCAGCGGCACGCCGAGGTCACGCACTTCGCCAGGGCTGCGCGCTTCACGCCACAGCAGGTCGCTCGCGCTGTCGGCTTTGAGGACATTGCCCATCGGCAAGACTCCCGGTTGGAAAAAATCCGGCCTGTGCACCGGAAAGTGATCGGATGGCAGCTGCGGAGCTGCATGAGGGCCATTCCAGAGCGGTCGGCCACGGAGAGATGATTGGTTTTTGGGCTTATCTCTTAAAGTAATTTTTAACGATTCATTAATTACTTTAAGGAATATAAGTTTCTAACTGATTGATAAATAAGGATTTATAAATCGTGATGCTTGGAAGGCATTGAAAATATGCTTGGAAGGCATTGAAAGCGGCGGGATCGAGGGGGTGTTGGCGGCCCCCGCTGGTGGACCGATAAAGCGGGGTCCACCCTAGGCCCGGGATACCTTGTGCCCGTACGGCGCAACGGTGCCGACCCTGTTCGCGAATGAATTCGCTCCACCAAAAGCTCGGCCAGTGCGTAGGGTGGACGTCGCTCTTCACGTCCACCAGCAGAGCTGCCGGCGGCCCCCATTGGTGGACCGATAAAGCGGGGTCCACCCTACGCTCGGGATACCGTGTGCCCTTACAACGCGCCGGTGCCGGCCCTGTTCGCGAATGAATTCGCTCCCACGGGGCGAAGGATCAGAAGGGGCGGCTGCCGCTCAGGCTGATGCGCTTCATGCGACGTTTTTCGGTGGCGGGGAAGCCGTTGCGGGCGTGGAGGACGGCCTGGTTGTCCCACCAGACGATATCGCCGGCGCGCCAGGCGTGGGCGTAGTGGAAGCGCGGGTTTTCCAGGTGCTCGCGCAGGCGGCCGATCAGGGCCTTGCCGTATTCCGGGTCGGCACCGGGAATCTCCACTTCGGTGTGCACGCCGAGGAACAGCAGGCGCTTGCCGCTTTCCGGGTGGGTGCGCACCAGCGGGTGCTCGGTGCCCTGGATGGCGGGGATATCCGGGGTGCGGTAGGTGACGAAGCCGCCGTTGTAGCCGCCACTCTTGAGGCGGATGAAGGGGTTGTAGGTGACCAGCCGCAGCGGGTCGATCTCGCGGCGGGTGGCCTCGTCCAGCGCGCTGTAGGCCAGGGCCAGGTTGGTGAAGCGGGTCTCGCCGCCCCTGGAGGGCACCTCCAGCGCGTAGAGGAAGGAGCCGGAGGACGGCGTCGGCGTCCAGTGGTGGTCGACGTGGGCGGGGATGGCGGTGTTGCCCAGCTCGCCATCCTCGGTGTTGGCCACCTTGACGATCTCCGGCGCCTTGCCGTCGACGCCGGAGGACAGCACCGGGATGTCCGCCGGCGGCTGGAACACCGCCCCGAAGTGAGTCGCGAAGGCCAGGTACTGGGCGTCGTCCAGGTGCTGGTCGCGGAACAGCAGGATGTGGTGCGCGCGCTGGGCCTGCTTGAGGGCCAACACCTGCTCGGGGGTGATGCGGGTGGCGTCGAAGCCGCTGACCACCGCGCCCAGGGGCGCGGCCAGGGGCGTGATGGCGAAGGGGGCGTCGTGGTGCAACGGTGCGGCGGGTTCTGCCTGGGTGTGGGTGGCCAGGGTCATGGTCGGTCTCCTGTCATGGGGTGGGTTGGCTCGGCGGGCCCGCGCCTCCGCGAAGGCCCGCCGCACGCCTCGCGTCAGCCCTTGCGGGTGGTGCGGCTGCGCTGGCCGTCGATGCCCACCGGCACGTCGCCGGCCAGGGTCACGCGGCGGACGATGCGCGGCTGGGTGTCGTAGTCGTCGACGGCGTAGTGCTGGGTGGAGCGGTTGTCCCAGATGGCCACGTCACCAGGCTGCCAGCGCCAGCGCACGGTGTTCTCCAGGCGCGTCACGTAGCCCTGGAGGACGGCGAAGATGTGCGCCGAGTCGGACTGCGAGAGCCCCTTGATGCGTTTGACGAAGTGCCCCAGCAGCAGGCTGCGCTCGCCGCTGACGGGGTGCACGCGCACCACCGGGTGCTCGGTCTCGTAGACGGTGGAGGTGAACACCTTGCGGTACTCCTCCAGTTTTTCCACCGGGGCGTTGGGGCGCACGCCGGCGTAGTCGTATTCGTTGCTGTGGATGGCCCAGAGCTTGTCGGCCAGCTCGCGCAGTTCGCCCGGCAGGTCGTTGTAGGCGGTGGCGGTGTTGGCCCAGACGGTGTCGCCGCCAGCGGCCGGGGCCACCACGTTGCGCAGGATGGAGGCCTTGGGGTAGGCGTCGACGAAGGTCACGTCGGTGTGCCAGGAGTTGGCCCGCTGGCCTTCGGCACCGTCGAGCTGGAGCAGGTAGCGGGTGCCTTCGCGCACCGGCACGGTGGGGTGGGCGACGGGGTCGCCGAGCAACTGGGCGAAGGCTTCCTGGGCCTGGTCGTCGAGGTGCGTCTGCCCACGGAAGAAGATCACCTTGTGCCGCACCAGGGCGGCCTGGATGGCCTCGACCGTGGCGGCGTCCAGGTCACCGGAAAGGGTCACGCCACGGATCTCGGCGCCGATGCGCCCGGCGATGGGGTGGATGTCCAGCTGGAGCTCGGTCTGCTGGGTGGCCAGTGCTGCGTTGCTCATGGTGCGGTCCTCGCGTTGGGTGGGTGCTGCTGGGGGTCAGAAGTCGTAGCGCAGGGAAACGCCGGCGGTGCGCGGGGCACCCACCGAGGCGGTGTAGGCGCCGTTCAGGTAGGCGAAGGCGCTGAGGTAGTAGTCGGTGTCGGTGGCGTTGCGGACCCAGATGGAGGCGTCCACCTGGCCGTCGCCCAGGTCGCGGCGCACGCCGGCCGAGAGGTTGACCAAGCCGTAGCCGTCGATCTTGGAAAGGTCGGAGTTGTCCAGGGTGCCTTCGGCTTCGGAGCGGTACGAATAGCTGGCGATGAGGTAGGGCTCGATGCGGTTCTCCAGCTGCCATTTGTATTCACCGCTGAGGTTGGCGATCCATTTCGAGGCGCCGACCACGCGCTCGCCGGTGAGGTCACAGGTGGCCGGTGCGCCGGGGGCGGTGCTCACCTCGCCGGGGCACGGGGCGTCCTTGAAGCTGAGGTAGGTGACGTCGTTGTAGGAGCCGTTGACGTTCAGGGTGAGGCCGCGCACGGGCAGTGCGGTGGCTTCGAACTCCAGGCCGCGCGAGCGCACGCTGCCGGCGTTGGCCAGCACCTGCACGACGTTGGTGGAGCCCGGCGCCTGGTACAGGGTGGTGGCCTGGTAGCCGTGGATGCCGGTCCAGAACAGGTTGGCGTTGAGCAGCAGGCGGCGGTCCAGCAGCGTGCTCTTGAAGCCCAGCTCGGCGTCGTTGGCGCGCTCGGGCCCGACCAGCAGCGAGTCGGCTCCGGCCACCGGGGCCGAGCCCACCGCCAGGTTCACCCCGCCGGACTTCTCGCCATGGGCCAGGGAGGCGTAGCCCAGCAGGTCCTCGTCGAACCGGTAGGCCAGGCTCAGCAGGAAGGACGGCGCCGCGTTGTGCAGGCTGAGGTCCCCCGAGTCATAGGCCCCCAGTTGCGCCGCGCGGATGGCGGCGGCCTGGCCGGTCACCGCCGCACCCCCGACCGGTGCGAAGCGCTCGACCTTGGCGTCCTTCTCCTCGTAGGTGCCGCGCAGGCCGGCGGTGAAATCGAGGCGGTCGGTGAGGTGCCAGGTGCCCTGGGCGAACAGCGCGTAGCTGTCGGTCTCGATCTTGCCGTTGGCTTTGGTGCTGACGTTGTTCAGCGCGTTGAGGTTGGCGCCGAGCAGGAACAGGTCGGCTTGGGAGCCGTAGTCGGTGAAGGTCTTGTTGCCCAGGTTCTGGTTGAACACGTAGGCGCCGACCACGTAGTCGAAGGCGCCGCCGGTGGGCGATGCCAGGCGGATCTCCTGGGAGAACTGGCGGTCGTGCACCTCCACCCCGGTGTCGAGCAGCGCCGGCACGTTGAGGCTCTCGTCGTTGGCCGGGGTGAAGTGCCAGTAGCGATAGGCGCTGATGGAGGTGAGGGTGTAGCCGCCGGCAAGGTTCCAGTTGGCCTCCACCGAGCTGCCGCCCTGGTGCACGCTGACGTTCTGGCGGCCGTCGATGTTGACCTTCCTGTCGTCCGGGTCGCGCAGCGGGGACGCTCCCGCCAGGGCCGCGCGCTGCCAGTAACGCGCCGGCGCGCCGTAGACCACCATGGTGCCGGTGCTGGAATCCTCCTCGTTGTAGTCGTTGATCCAGCGCAGGCTGAAATCCTCGTTGGGCTCGAAGAGGAACTGCCCGCGCACGCCCTGGCGCTCGCCACCGTTGAGGTCGTTGCCGTCGTGGATGTTCTTGATGAAGCCGTCGTCACGGGTGCGGTAGGCCGACAGGCGCGCGGCGAGGGTTTCGGTGAGGGCGCCGTTGACCGTGCCCTTGGCCTGGAAGTAGCCGTCCTGGCCGCCGGAAACCTCCACCGTGCGCTCGGGGCTGAAGGTGGGTGCGCGGGTGCTGATGTTGAGCACGCCGGCGGTGGTGTTCTTGCCGAACAGCGTGCCCTGGGGGCCACGCAGCAGTTCCAGCTGCTCGATGTCCAGCAGGTCGAACACCGCCATGCCCGGGCGACCCAGGTAGACGTTGTCGAGGTAGACCCCGGCGCTGCCTTCGAGGCCGTCGCTCGCCGGGTTGTTGCCGATGCCGCGCACCGCGACGCTGGACTGGCGGGCGTGGATGAAGGCGACGTTGACGCTGGGCAGCACCTGCTGCAGGTCCTGCACCTTGTACACGCGCTGGGTTTCCAGGGTGGCGCCGCTGAGGGTGGTGATGGGCGTGGGCACGTCCTGCACGTCTTCCTCGCGGCGGCGGGCGGTGACGGTGACCTTCTGCAGGGCGACATCCTTGTCCGCTTGCTGCTCGGTGTTGCCCTCGGCGGCCCAGGCGCTCCCCGCGCCCAGGGCCAGCAGCAGGGTCAGCGCGTAGTCCACGGCGGCCAGGCGCTGCAGCGCGAGCGGCCGGACGAGGGACGAGGGGAAAGCGGTACGGCGGTGGCTCATGGGGCAATCCTTGTTCGGGGCCCGGCTTTTTCCGGGCAGAGCGGGCCCGCATCGCACGCAGGGCGACGGTCGGGGCAGCATGGGTTCGGGGGGAAGGCTCAGGCGGCGCGCAGGGCCACCGGCTCAGGGGTCGGCTGTCAGCGACAGCGGCGCATGAGCGGCGCGAGGAGCCGGGTCATGGCGGGGACGGGCAATCGGGCTGGCGTGGTCATCGGGTATCCCCCTTCGGGCTGGGCCATATACTTATTCCTTTTTAGTCTTATTTATCTAAACAAGCTTCGTTGACGGAATAAGAGCCTGCATTTAAAACCAGCACCCATATGGGGGCAAATGCCTTCGACCTATATTTTCGATGCCGGTAAAGCATATGGATCTGCGCCAACTCCGTTACTTCATCGCCCTGGTGGAACACCGCAGCTTCGTCCGTGCGGCCGATGCCATGGGCATCACCCAGCCGGCCTTCAGCCGCAGCATCCAGGGCCTGGAGCAGGCCTTCGGCTGCCAGTTGGTGGATCGCGGCAACAAGGACCTGCGCCCCACGCCGGAAGGCCAGGTGGTGCTGCAGCACGCCCTGCGCCTGGTGCAGGGGGCAAGCAACCTGGCGCGCGAGATCGACCAGATGACCAAGCTGGACGCTGGCGAGCTGCACTTCGGGTGCGGCCCGGCGCCGGCGG
>NZ_QKRU01000142.1:0-6198 GCF_003234055.1 Pseudomonas sp. 57B-090624 | reverse complement strand
TGGCAAGCAGATCGTCTGCGCAGCGATGCGCAAGTTGCTGAACATCGCCTATGGCGTCTTGAAATCGGGCCAGCCATTTGACGCAAAACTGGCCCTTGCTCACTAGGAATCAAGACGGTATCTACGCACCGGTGGTGTTTTTGATCGGGCACGGTGGCGCTGCCCCCTGTGGGAGCGGCTTCAGCCGCGAAAGACCTTCCGCCGGCACCTGGCGCCGAGCGACCGGATACCTCATCGCGAATGAACTCGCTCCTGTGAAAAAAGCCCGTCACAAGGACGGGCGAGGGGTTGCAGCTACGAGGATGAAGCGGGGATTCAGAGCAGCGAGAAGGGGTAGCTGACGATCAGGCGGTTCTCGTCGAAGCTGTTGGTGTTGCCCCAGTCGCGGCGCTGGCTGGAGTTGCGCCATTTCACCGCCAGGCTCTTGAAGGTGCCGGACTGCACCACGTAGGCGAGCTCGCTTTCGCGGCCCCATTCCTTGCCGTCGGTGACGCTGCCCGTGTGCACGTTGGAGCCGTGGATGTAGCGGTTCATCAGGGTCAGGCCGGGGATGCCGAGGGCGACGAAGTTGTAGTCGTGGCGCAGTTGCCAGGACTTCTCCCTGGCGTTCTCGTAGCTGGAGTTGTAGCTGTCGTTGGCCAGGGTGCCGCCACTGGTGCCGTTGACGCGCATCCAGGCGTCGTCGCCGCTGACCTTCTGCAGGCCGAGGTAGAAGGTGTTGCCGCCGATCTTCGCCGAGAACAGGCCCGACCAGGTGCGGTTGTCCAGGTCGCCGGCCAGGGCGCTGCCGTCTTCCTTGCCGTCGAACCAGCCGATATTGGCGCCCAGGGTCCAGTCGCCGATGGGCTGGCTGTGGGTCAGTTGCAGGTAGTTCTGCCGGTAGATGTCCTCCAGTTGCGCATGCCAGGCGCCGACCAGGGTGCGGCCTTCGTTGAAGGTGTATTCGCCGCCGGCGAAATCGAAGCGGTCCGAGGTGAAGGCCGCGCGGCCGTTGAGCGACATGTCTTCCATGCTGGCGTCGTTGCGCGGGCTGTTGCCATGGAAGCGGCCGGCGTAGAGGGTCAGGCCGTCGAGTTCCCTGGAGGTCAGCTGCGCGCCTTCGAAGGTCTGCGGCAGGGAGCGGCCATCGTCGGAACGCAGGATCGGCAGCACCGGCATCCATTCGCCGACCTTCAGCTCGGTCTTCGACAGGCGCATCTTGCCGGCCACGCCGAGGCGGCCGAAGTCGTCGGCGGGGCGCCCGTCGTCGTGCACCGGCAGCAGCTGGGTGCCCCGGGTGCCCTTGCCGCCGTCGAGCTTGAGGGCATACAGGCCGAGCACGTCGACGCCCAGGCCCACCGTGCCCTGGGTGAAGCCGGAACGGGCGTCGAGGATGAAGCTCTGGGTCCATTCCTCCGCCTGGTCCTGGGTGCTGGAGCCGACGAAGTTGCGATTCATGTAGAAGTTGCGCGCCGTCAGGGTGGCCGTGGCGTCCTCGACGAAGCCGGCTTCGGCGGCGGATGCGGCACCGGCAGCGATGGCCAGGGCGACGGCGAGCGGCAGGCGGGCGCGGGAAAGGCGGTGGGTGTGAAGCTGTTGCATGGTGTGCGTGCCTCTTTGCTTGTTGTTTTCAGGCATGGGGTGCCCGTTCCGCGCCGAGGGGCGCGAAAGGGCGGGTGCGGTCGAGTGATGGGGGCTCGCGAGAGCCCCGGCGGATCAGTGGCTGGCGACGCGCAGGCTGTCCTGGCGGCTGCTGTCGTACTGGGTCTTGTCCATCGGCTTGGCGTTCGGCTTGCCGAGGTCCTCCATCTGCAGGCGGTAGGTCTCGGGTGCCAGGTAGGCGGCGAGGGCGCAGAGGCAGGTGATGGCGAAGGCCAGGCTGCCGACGATCACCGGCACGTTGTCCGAGCCGGGCGGCGCGACGGCGGCGAACAGCGCCGGCAGCATGGCGGTGAGCATGGTGCCGATGTTCTGCGAGATGGCCATGGCGGAGACGCGGTAGCGGGTCTGGAACAGCTCCGGGTAGAAGCTCGGGAACACCGCGTTGTAGCCCTGGTAGACCATGCCCCACATGAGGATCGACATGCCGAAGGCCAGGGGCACGTTGTGGATGCTGATGGCGTAGAGGTAGGCGAAGGCGAGCAGGCCCGAGCCCAATGCACCGGCGATCATGGTCGGGCGGCGGCCGATGCGGTCGGAGAGGTTGCCGACGAAGGGGATGACCAGCACGGCGACGATGTTGCCCACCACCGGGATCCACAGGTAGACGCTCTTGTCGAAGCCGATGCCGTAGGCCGGCTGCACCGCATAGGCCGCGCCGAAGATGGTGGCGACCACGGGGACCACGTTCATCAGCGCCATGAAGGTGACCAGGATCATGTTCTTCCAGCTGTGGCGGAAGGCTTCGGTGACCGGCGACCTGGCGACCTTCTGCTGCGACTCCTCGTTGACGAAGGCCGGGGTCTCGTGGACTTCACGGCGGATGATGTAGCCGGCCACCAGCACCAGGGCGCTGAGCAGGAAGGGAATCCGCCAGCCCCATTCGTTGAAGGCGTCGCTGGGCATGATAGGCCAGCGGCAGGAACACCGCGGCGGCCATGACCTGGCCCGCCTGCACGCCCTGCAGGGTGAAGCTGGCGTAGTAGCCGCGCCGGCCGAAGGGGGCGTGTTCCATGATCATCGAGCTGGCCCCGGAGATCTCCCCGGCCACGGCGA
This sequence comes from Pseudomonas sp. 57B-090624, assembly GCF_003234055.1. Classification (NCBI taxonomy): domain Bacteria; kingdom Pseudomonadati; phylum Pseudomonadota; class Gammaproteobacteria; order Pseudomonadales; family Pseudomonadaceae; genus Pseudomonas; species Pseudomonas sp. 57B-090624. Next base: position 3,504 of record NZ_QKRU01000142.1, on the reverse strand, counting down.
AGCCCTGGATCAGGCGCAGGATCACCAGCAGCACCGGCGCGAGGATGCCGATGTCGCGGTAGGTCGGCAGCAGGCCCACGGCCATGGTCGAGATGCCCATGAGGAACATGCACAGCAGCAGCACGTTCTTGCGGCCACGGGTATCGCCCCAGTGGCCGAGCACGAAGGCACCGATGGGGCGCGCCAGGTAGCCGACGCCATAGGTGGCCAGCGAGGCGACGATGGCGATCTTCGGGTCGGTGGAGGGGAAGAAGATCTGCGGGAAGATCAGTGCCACCGCCTGGGCGTAGATGAAGAAGTCGTAGTACTCGAGGGCGGAGCCTATCCACCCGCTGGCAGTTGCTTTCTTGGCTTGGGAGCTTGAGGGAGTAGCCATCGTTGTCTCCGTTGTTCTTGTCTGTACGCCGGGCAAGCGGGCTCGACCGGTAGTGTGCCGGGTCGAATGAGGTGCACGCAGGCTTGGCCGGACTGGCGGTGCCCTCGGGGGCACGCGCCGGGTTGACCGGTCTGGTTCAGGGAGTGCTGCCGGGGATGGCTAGGCTGTTCGCGCCCGGGGTTCGAGTCGCGGCGGGGCTGGCGGGGGGAGGAGTGCGGTGAGGCGGCTTGGAGTGAGCATGAGGATTTACCCGATTCTTGAAATTGTTATGTGGTGACGCTGGGTTTCGATTGCGTTTTGCCGTGGCGTTTTCAGCAGGCTGCACCGGCGGCGGGTTGCAATGTGGTGAAGATGGTTGCGCAGCGAGCGAAATACCGTCAATTCGATAACCGGCCTTCTGTTCGGTAATCGAACACAAAACTAACCAGTTCGTACATTTCAATTGCTGGGCGGACTTTAGCTACGAATAATCGATTGCGCTACGGCCTCCACGCAAAATCCCGGCCTCGCATCGGGAGGCGTGTCGGCCATCCATGCCGCCGGTCGCAGAACCGGCGCCCTTGCCAGGAGCTCAAGCATGCAGCGTTCGATTGCCACCGTCTCGTTGAGCGGAACCCTGCCGGAAAAGCTCGAAGCCATCGCCGCCGCCGGTTTCGACGGCGTGGAGATCTTCGAGAACGATCTTCTCTACTACGCCGGCAGCCCTCGTGAAGTGCGCCAGCTGTGCGCCGACCTGGGGCTGGCCATCACCTTGTTCCAGCCGTTCCGCGATTTCGAGGGTTGCCGCCGCGACCGGCTGCAGAGGAACCTCGACCGCGCCGAGCGCAAGTTCGACCTGATGCAGGAACTGGGCACCGACCTGGTGCTGGTGTGCAGCAACGTCGCCGCCGATTCCCTGGGCGATGAGCGCACCCTGGTGGACGACCTGCGCCTGCTCGGCGAGCGCGCCGGTGCACGTGGCCTGCGCATCGGCTACGAGGCCCTGGCCTGGGGCCGCCACGTCAACACCTGGCAGCAGGTCTGGAACCTGGTGCGCCAGGCCGACCACCCGGCCGTCGGGGTGATCCTCGACAGCTTCCATACCCTGTCGCTCAAGGGCGATCCGCGCGCCATCGCCGACATCCCCGGCGAGAAGATCTTCTTCGTGCAGATGGCCGATGCGCCGATCCTGGCCATGGACGTGCTGGAGTGGAGCCGCCACTTCCGCTGCTTTCCGGGGCAGGGCGAGTTCGACCTGCCGGGCTTCCTCGCGCCCATCCTGCGCAGCGGCTACCGCGGCCCGCTGTCCCTGGAGATCTTCAACGACGGCTTCCGTGCCGCGCCGCCTCGGGCCAACGCCGCCGATGGCCTGCGCTCGCTGCTGTACCTGGAAGAGAAGACCCGCGACCTGTTGCGCCAGGACCCGACACCGCCGGCCGACCTCGATGCGCTGTTCGCGCCGCCGCCGGCCGGCCGCTACGACGGCGTGGAGTTCCTCGAATTCGCCGTGGACGGCGAGCAGGGCGCGCGGCTGGCCACCTGGCTGGAGCGCCTGGGCTTCGCCCGCGCCGGCCAGCACCGCTCCAAGGACGTCAGCCTGCTGCGCCAGGGCGATATCAACATCGTCCTCAACGCCGAACCCTATTCCTTCGCCCACGGCTTCTTCGAGGCCCATGGCCCGTCGCTCTGCGCCACCGCCCTGCGCGTGGCGGACAGCGCCTCGGCCCTGGAGCGGGCGCGGGCCTACCGTGGCCAGCCCTATCGCGGCCTGGTCGGCCCCAACGAGCGGGAGATCCCCGCCGTGCGTGCCCCGGACGGCAGCCTGATCTACCTGGTGGAGCCCTCAGCGCCAGGGCAGACCATCTACGACAGCGACTTCCGCCTCGACGCCACCGCGCAGGCCCGCGGCAGCCTCACCCGCATCGACCACATGGCCATGGCGCTGCCGGCCGATGGGCTCGACAGCTGGGTGCTGTTCTACAAGGGCCTGCTGGATTTCGAGGCCGACGACGAGGTGGTGCTGCCTGACCCCTACGGCCTGGTGAAGAGCCGTGCGCTGCGCAGCCGCTGCGGCAGCGTGCGCCTGCCGCTGAACATCTCGGAGAACCGCAACACCGCCATCTCCCACGCGCTGTCCAGCTACCGGGGCTCGGGCGTGCACCACATCGCCTTCGCCTGCGACGACCTGTTCGCCGAGATCGCCCGGGCCAAGGACGCCGGCGTGCCGCTGCTGGACATACCGCTCAACTACTACGACGACCTGGCCGCGCGCTTCGACTTCGACGACGAGTTCCTCAGCGAGCTGGCCTACTACAACGTGCTCTACGACCGCGACGCCCAGGGCGGCGAGCTGTTCCACGTCTACACCGAGCCGTTCGAGGGGCGCTTCTTCTTCGAGCTGCTGCAGCGCAAGGGCGGCTATGTCGGCTACGGTGCGGCCAACGTCGCGGTGCGCCTGGCGGCGATGGCCAAGGCGCGCAGCGGCGCCGCACGCCAGGCGAAGCTCTAGCCGATGGGCGGGCCGGCGCTTCCTTCGCAGGGGCGACCGGCCCATAATCCGGCCGGTATGCATTGGCCTGAGTCCCGTATGACCATCACCGCTGACCTGCCCGACGAGCCTGTCGAGACACCCCGCAAGAGCCGCAAGAACAACCCGGAGAAGACCCGCGAGAACATCCTCCAGGCGGCCATCGTCGAATTCGTCCAGCAGGGCCTCTCCGGTGCCCGGGTCGATGCCATCGCCGAGCGCACCCAGACCTCCAAGCGGATGATCTACTACTACTTCGAGAGCAAGGAGCAGCTCTACCTGCGGGTGCTGGAGAAGCTCTACGGCGACATCCGCCACACCGAGGCGCAGTTGCACCTGGCGGAACTGGAACCGCGCGAGGCGATCCGCCGCCTGGTCGAGTTCACCTTCGACCACCACGACCGCAACGTCGACTTCGTGCGCATCGTCAGCATCGAGAACATCCAGCACGGGCAGTACATCCGTGAGTCCGATGCCATCGGCTCGCTCAACGTCACCATCCTCGCCAGCCTCGACGACATCCTCCGGCGTGGCGTCGAGGCGGGTGCCTTCCGGGCCGGGGTGCAGGCCATGGACGTGCACCTGCTGATGTCGTCGTTCTGCTTCTACCGCGTCTCCAACC
>NZ_QKRU01000141.1:0-6305 GCF_003234055.1 Pseudomonas sp. 57B-090624 | reverse complement strand
CCCCGGCACCCACACACTCGCGGGTTTCACCCGCCCTAGGGGCTGCCCAGGCCCCGCATCGGTAACCGGAACCTGCAGGTCGGGTGCCACCCGGCACGCGCGTCCGTCGCTCACCGTCTGCCACGCCCGCATCACCGCCATCGATGAGTAGCCCGCAAAGCCTGTGCAAAGCCTGCGAAGAAGCGCCAAAGGCACCCTCGACCCATTGATCTGAAATGGAAAAATCAACCATTAAAGAGATCGATGCTTACTATTGGCCGCCTTCACTTCTGGGCTTTCCGGGGGCTCCGTAACATGGGCTCCGTAGTCACTTACCAGCCCCCCCACGAGGAGCCACAGATCATGAAAGCCCATGCCATTGCCGCCCTGTTCCTGACCAGCCTTTCCGCCACCGCCTTTGCCCTGCCCTCCGAGCCGCAACCGGTTCTGGGCGAATCCCGCGACAACAGCGGCTTCATCCAGGTCGTCGAGCCGGTTGCCGAAAACGGCTCCGATCGCACCCCCGGCCTGCGTGTCGCTGAAGGCGGTGCCGAACGCACCCTGAACCGCGTTGCCGAAGGTGGCGCCGACCGCACCCCGGGCTTCCGCGTCGCCGAAGACGGTGCCGACCGCACCCCTGGCTTCCGCGTCGCCGAAGACGGTGCCGACCGTACTCCTGGCTTCCGCGTCGCCGAAGACGGTGCCGACCGCACCCCTGGCTTCCGCATTGCCGAAGACGGTGCCGACCGCACTCCGGGCTTCCGCGTCGCCGAAGATGGTGCCGACCGTACTCCTGGCTTCCGCGCCGTCTGAAGTGGGTTCGCTCACTGAGGCGAGAACAGATGCGCCGCCCACACGGCGTCCCTCCACAGACTGAAAGCCCGGCACACGCCGGGCTTTCGCATTTCTGGGGTCACACCGGGACGGCGGCCGGTGGCGAACGGTAGATCCAGATGCGCTTGAGCACGGTGGCGAACTGCACGGACAGCCTGCCGCTGTTGTAGACCTGGCCGTAGCGCCGGGCGATCTCCTTCACCTCCACCGCCAACGCGGCGTAGCGACGGGCCGGCAGGTCGGGGAACAGGTGGTGCTCGATCTGGTGGCTGAGGTTGCCGGTGAGGATGTGCAGCAGCGGCCCCCCGGCGAGATTGCTGGAACCGCGCAGCTGGCGCAGGTACCACTGGCCGCGGGTTTCGCCCTCCAGCACTTCGGGGGGGAAGACCACCGCCTGCTCGGTGAAGTGGCCGCAGAAGATCACGGTGAAGGTCCACAGGTTGCGGATCAGGTTGGCCAGGGCATTGCCCGCCACCACCGCCCAGGCGTTGGCACCCAGGGCCAGTGCGACGAGGGGGAAGAACAGGTAGTCCTTGACCAGCTGGCGCAGCACCTTGGCGTTGAACTGGCGCAGGCGCGGGCGCAGCTCCTCGCGGCTCATGCGGCCCTTGAAGTACTGGTCCAGGCGCAGGTGCTGCACGGCCACGGAAAACTGGAACAGCAGCGCCTGCAAGGTCACCCACAGCGGTTGCCAGCGGTAGAAGGGCTTCCAGCGCTGCTCGGGGAACAGCCGCACCAGCCCGTAGCCGACATCGTCATCGCGGCCGAGCACGTTGGTGTAGGTGTGGTGGACATGGTTGTGGGTGTGCCGCCAGAAGTCGGCGGGACCGACGATGTCCCACTCATAGCGCTGCCCGGAGAATTCCGGGTCGTTCATCCAGTCGTACTGGCCGTGCATCACGTTGTGGCCCAGCTCCATGTTCTCGAGGATCTTGCCCAGCCCCAGCAAGGCGCTGCCCAGGAGCCAGGTGGGCGGGAACCAGCCGAGCAGCAGCAGAAGCCGGCCGGCCCAGCAGCACAATCGGGTCACGCCACGGATGCGGCGGATGTAGCGGGCGTCCGCCTCGCCCAGGTCGTCCAGGGTGCGCTGGCGCAGGGCGTCCAGCTCGGCGGCGAAGGCCCGCAGTTCCTCGGGGCCCAGTTCTCGGTCGATACGCATGTCGTTCTCGCTCATCGAGGCGTTGTCGGCATGACGCCGGTTCAGAGGTCGAGCACCAGGTCGCCCATGGGAGCGCTGACGCACAGGCGGATGGGCTGGCCCGGTTCGGCGGCCAGCGCGCCGGTTCGCAGGTCGCGCACCGTGCCGCTGACCAGCTTGCAGGTGCAGCGGGTGCAGACGCCCTGGCGGCAGCCGTGGGCCGGGCGCAAGCCATGGGCCTCGGCCTGCTCCAGCAGGTTGTAGCGGCTGTCGCCCTGCATCTCGCTGCGCGAGCGGGCGAAGCCCAGGCGCACCTGGCGCGCGGGCTCGTCCGGGTTCAGCGCCGGCGCGCTGAAGGCTTCCAGTTGCAGAGCGCCCCGCCGGGGCTCGGCCTGCCACCACTGGCGCACCGTCGAGACGAAGCCGTGGGGCCCGCAGGCCAGCAGGTCGCTGGCGTCGATGTGCTGCACAGCGCCCGCCTGGAACCGTCCGGCCAACTCGTCGGCTGCCGGCGGCTCGCCGCTGATCGCCCAGCGCACGCTGAAATTCGGATGGCGCCGCGCCAGGGCCTGCAGCTCCTCGGCGAAGGCCCGCTGGCCGCGCCGGCGCACGTAGTGCAGCAGCGTCACCGGCGCCGCGAAGCCTTGCGCCAGGGCCTCGCGCAGCAAGCCCAGCAGCGGTGTGAGTCCGCTGCCGGCTGCCAGCAGCAGCACGCCATCGGCCCCCTGCGGCCAGCGCAGCTCGCCCTCGGCCTGGCCCATCTCCACCTGCGAGCCGATCTCGAGGAAGTCCAGCAGGCGGTTGGACAGGCGCCCACCCGGCTGGCGCTTGATCGCCAGCTCCACGCGGCCGTCGGCATGCACCGCGGTCAGGCTGTAGCTGCGCCCCAGGCGTACGCCATCGAGGCTCTGGTGCAGTTGCACATGCTGACCGGGGCGCCAGCCCCTGGCATTGCCGTTGACGCGAAAAGTCAGCGCGAGCATGTCGTCCGCGACCCAGTTGCGCGCCTCCAGGCGGGCGAAGACCCGGTTGAGACGCAGCAACGGGTGCACGCGGGCCAGGAAGAAATCGACCTCGGCTTCGCGCAGCCAGGCGCGCTCGGCGAGCGCCCGCAAGGGCTTCAGGGCGGGCGCCAGGTGGCGGGCGAGGGACAGGGGAATGAGGGGCATCGGCAACACCAGTGAACACTTGTTCACTAGCCTGCATGAGCACCCCGCTTTCAGTCAACAACCGTTCACTGAATGCGGTTCGCACCGGCAGGGGGCATTTGCTAGAGTGCGGCGCATCCACACCCCGCGAACCGGCTCCATGACCCCACGCTCGGAACAGAAACAGCAGACCCGCCAGGCCCTGATGGATGCAGCGCGCCTGCTGATGGACAGCGGCCGCGGGTTCGGCAGCCTGAGCCTGCGCGAAGTCGCCCGCACCGCCGGCATCGTGCCCACCGGCTTCTACCGCCACTTCGCCGACATGGACCAGCTCGGCCTGGCCCTGGTCAGCGAGGTGGGCGAAACCTTCCGCGACACCATCCGCGTGGTCCGCCACAACGAATTCGAGATGGGCGGGATCATCGACGCCTCGGTGCGCATCTTCCTCGACGCGGTGAAGGCCAATCGCGGCCAGTTCCTCTTCCTCGCCCGCGAGCAGTACGGCGGCTCGCAACCGGTGCGCCAAGCCATCGCCGCCCTGCGCGAGCGCATCACCGACGACCTCGCCGCCGACCTCAAGCTGATCAACCGCATGCCGCACCTGGACGACCCGGCGCTGGACGTGGTCTCCGACCTGGTGGTCAAGACGGTATTCGCCACCCTGCCCGAGCTCATCGACCCGCCCGCCAAGGGCCTGGCCCCGCACCTCACCCCGGCGGCCAAGATGATCCAGCAACTGCGCTTCATCATGATCGGCGGCAAGCACTGGCAGGGCCTCGGCAGCGCCAGAAGCTGACCGACCCGTCAGCGCGCACCAAAACGATCCATCGCGCACCACGACGAAGCATTCCGGCGCCCCAGGAACTGTCAGCCCGCGCCCCATGCGCCGCAACACAAGGCCTCGCACCCTCTTGGCAAGCACCTTGCTCTAGCACCGGCATTGCACACTGCCGGGACCTCCCATGCTGGTCATCCAGGAAAGAATCGAACCCCGCGAAAGCTGGGACGCCGAACTGCTGCTCACCTATGAGGCGCGCAGCAAGAGCCGCCTGCGCTGCTTCAGCGTCGCCGGCGAAGACGTCGGCCTGTTCCTCGATCGCGGCCAGCCGCCCCTGCGCGACGGCGACTGCCTGCTGGCCCAGGACGGCCGCGTGGTGCGCGTCACCGCCCGCCCCGAGGCACTGCTCCACGTCACCTGCGCCAACGCCTTCGAACTGACCCGCGCCGCCTACCACCTGGGCAACCGCCACGTCGCCCTGCAGATCGGCGAGGGCTGGCTGCGCCTCCTGGACGACTACGTGCTGCTGGCGATGCTCGAACAGCTCGGCGCGCGGGTCGAGCGCATCGAGGCCGGCTTCCAGCCCGAGCACGGCGCCTACGGCGGCGGCCACCACCACTCCCACCACGGCGACGCCGACTTCAACTACGCGCCGCGCCTGCACCAGTTCGGAGTGCGCACGTGAACCCGGCCTGGCAGCTGCTGCGCCTGGCCAGCCCCCAGCTGCCCATCGGCGGCTACAGCTACTCGCAAGCCCTGGAGCTGGCGGTGGACCAGGGCCTGGTGGACGACCCGCAGAGCGCCGAACGCTGGATCACCGACCAGTTGCTGCTCAACCTCGCGCGCTTCGAGGCGCCACTGCTGCTGGCCCTGTGCGAGGCCGCCGCCGACGCGGACTGGACCCGCTTCAGCGACCTCGGCGAGTGCCAGCGTGCCAGCCGCGAAACCCGCGAACTGCAGCTGGAGAACCGGCAGATGGGCTACTCCCTGCAGCAGTTGCTCGAAGGCCTGCCGGAGCTGGATGCCCCGGCCCGCAGCGCCCTTGCCGCCCTGCACGAGCCCGTGCTCGGCTGCGCCTGGGCCCTGGCCGCGCGCACCTGGCGCATCGCCCCGCAGGACGCCCTCGCCGCCTGGCTCTGGGGCTGGCTGGAGAATCAGCTGGCCGTTTTGATGAAGACCCTGCCGCTGGGCCAGCAAGCCGCCCAGCGCCTGACCTCCGCGTTGTTGCCGGCCCTGCAGAAGGCGCAGGACACGGCCAGCGAGACTCCCGAAAACCAGTGGGGCAGCGCCGCCTTCGGCCTGGCCCTGGCGAGCATGGCGCACGAGCGCCAGTACAGCCGTCTGTTCCGTTCCTAGGAGAGCAACATGCACAGCCAACCCCTGCGCGTCGGTATCGGCGGCCCCGTCGGTTCCGGCAAGACCGCCCTCACCCTGGCCCTCTGCCGCGCCCTGCGCGACCGCTACAACCTGGCCGTGGTGACCAACGACATCTACACCCAGGAAGACGCCCAGTTCCTGGTGCGCAACGAGGCCCTGGACCCCGAGCGCATCATCGGCGTGGAGACCGGCGGCTGCCCGCACACCGCCATCCGCGAGGACGCCTCGATCAACCTCGAGGCCGTCGACCAGCTCAACCGCCGCTTCCCCGGCCTGGAGCTGATCATCGTCGAGTCCGGCGGCGACAACCTCTCCGCCACCTTCAGCCCGGAGCTGTCGGACCTGACCCTCTACGTGATCGACGTCTCCGCCGGCGACAAGTTGCCGCGCAAGGGCGGCCCGGGCATCTGCAAATCCGACCTGCTGGTGATCAACAAGGTCGACCTGGCGCCCATGGTCGGCGCCTCCCTCGAGGTGATGGACCGCGACGCCCGCAAGATGCGCGGCGACAAGCCCTTCGTCTTCAGCAACCAGAAGGTCGGCCAGGGTCTCGACGAGATCATCGCCTTCATCGAGAAGCAGGGCCTGCTCGGCGCTGCCTGACCCGCACAACAAGGAGCTTCACATGACCCTTCGCAAAGCCCTCTACGCCCTCGCCCTGTTCCTCACCCCGGCACTGGCCTTCGCCCACCCCGGGCATGATTCCTCCGGCCTCATGGCCGGCGTCGCCCACCCCATCACCGGCCTCGACCACCTGCTGGCGATGCTCGCCGTGGGCCTCTGGGCCGCGCAGCAGCAAGGCGCCGCGCGCTGGGCACTGCCGGTGACCTTCGTCGGCACCATGCTGCTCGGTGGCCTGCTGGGCTTCGAAGGCCTGGAACTGCCCTTCATGGAAACCGGCATCGCCGCCTCGGTACTCGCCCTCGGCCTGCTGGTGGCCGTGGCCGTGCGCCCGCCAATGTTCGTCGCCGTGGGCCTGACCGCCCTGTTCGCCCTGGCCCACGGCGTCGCCCACGGCCTGGAACTGCCCGAGCTGTCCAGCACCTGGGGC